>JBEBBT010000028.1:0-5484 GCA_041158245.1 Actinomycetota bacterium
CTGCAATGAGCATCGAAGGGCTGCTAGGAACAGATGCAGTTTTTCGTCCCGAATTACACCAACCACTTCGATCTCATCCAGGTCAAACACTTTCGGCAGCACGGATTTATGCTGCATTAAAGGAATCGGGGATTGTTGCATCGCATAAAGAAAATGATGATCGAGTTCAAGATGCGTATTCACTACGTTGTGCGCCACAAGTTTCTGGTGCGGTAAGAGACACAGTTTCATATGCAACCGAAGTTGCAAAACGTGAATTAGCTGCAGCAATCGATAATCCAGTGGTGCTAGAAGATGGGACCCTTTCAAGTAATGGAAATTTCCATGGTGCACCGGTCGGATATGTTTTAGATTTTCTTGCAATTGCGCTTGCAGATCTAAGTTCTATGTCCGAACGTCGAACCGACCGCATGCTAGATAAAAACCGCTCACATGGACTGCCACCATTCTTAGCGGAGGACGCAGGAGTGGATTCAGGTTTGATGATTGCTCAGTACACACAGGCCGGTTTGGTTTCTGACAACAAACGACTTGCGGTTCCGGCAAGTGTGGATTCAATTCCGAGTTCCGCCATGCAGGAGGATCATGTTTCGATGGGTTGGCATGCCGCACGAAAGTTATTGAGATGTGTTGATAACACCCGACAAGTTCTTGCCATAGAACTAGTTGCAGCAGCTCGGGCAATCGAACTGCGTTCACCGCATAGTCCAGCCCCGCGGACTGCAAAGATTGTGGCTGCCTTGCGCAAGGTTGTGCAAGGGGTTGGGCCAGACAGATTTCTAAGTCCAGAACTTCGGGCAGCCAATGAACTGCTCAAAGCAGATATCTGGGCCTAAAAAGTAACTCTCGGTAGCCAAGCGGTCACGCTATGCCCGTATTTACCCGAAAGTTATAAAAACGGGCATATTCGGTCTTGATTTATTGAGTTTTGACATCAAGAATCCCGATATTGGGTTTTAACATTGCCCGAATATGTTGAAAGGGATTACTCAACGTGTACGCACCTGAACGCCACCGCGCAATACTTGAAGCGGTATCACGTGACGGTCGTGCATCTGTAATCGATCTTTCTGAAGGGCTGGCTGTAGCCCCGGAAACTATTCGTCGCGACTTATCCGTACTAGAGCGGCAAGGCCAATTACGCCGAGTTCACGGCGGGGCAATCCCAGCTGGCCGAATTGGTTTCGAGCCATCTGTTGATCTTCGCCAAGAAACCTTGACTGATGAAAAAGCTCGGATTGCTCGAGCTGCGGTTAGCGAAATTCCAAAAGAAGGCGCAATCATCATTGATGCTGGCACCACCACTGGTGCTCTAATTGACTTAATTCCAGAAGGCGTCGAATTAACTGTTGTAACTAATTCAGTTTTGCATGCTGCCGCTTTGGCGCACCGCGAGGAATTAAATGTCTTAATGCTTGGTGGACGCGTTCGTTCTAGAACTCTTGCATGTGTAGATGAATGGGCGCAAGAGAGTCTCAAAGGTTTGTATGCAGATGTTGCATTTGTTGGAACAAATGGAATTTCTGCAGCTCGTGGTTTGACTACTCCAGATAGAAACGAAGCGCACATTAAAAATGCAATGTTGATGTCTGCTCGTCGCCGAGTGGTACTCGTCGACAATTCAAAATTTGGTGACGACCATTTTGCAAACTTTGGCAATTTGGAAGACGTAGATGTTGTAATTACAGATGTTGAAGTAGATGACGATGTGGCAGATGAAATCGAAGCACTTGGCCCGATGGTGGTGCGAGCATGATCATCACAGTCACAACAAATCCAAGTATCGATCGCACTTTGTCGATAGAAGATTTCAAGCCAGGTGGAGTGATTCGCGCCCAACTAGTACGCGTTGATGCTGCTGGCAAGGGTGTCAATGTTTCTCGCGCACTGGCCGCATACGGAGTAGATACTCACGCATTAATGATTGGTGCGAGTTTGGGCAATGAATGGTTTAGCGAACAACTAAAAGCCCAAGGAATTCCACACACGTTCGTGATGGCAGAAGGTGTAATTCGCAGCAACATTACTTTGGTTGAGGGAGATGGAAACGTCACCAAGATCAATGAACCTGGTGTAATCATGACTCCTGAAATTCATGACAAAATTTTGAAAGCGCTCGATGCACTTCCGCTAGCTGGAAACACGGTGGTCTTTGCTGGTCGACTAAATCCAGGTGCTTCCGATGATACGTATCGTGAATTTTGCCAACATGCCAAAAAACTTGGCGCAAAAGTTGTTCTTGATGCAAGTGGTACTGCTCTTGCAAAAGCCATCACAAAAGATGGTCCAGATTTAATCAAACCAAATCAATTTGAGCTTGGTGGATTAGTTGGACGAGAGCTCAACACTATTGATGATGCCATCGTTGCCGCACGCGAAGTTATGGCACGTGGCGTTGGTGCAGTTTTGTGCAGTCTTGGAAAAGATGGCGCAATCTATGTAACAGATGAAAAAGTTGTACATGTAGAAGCTAAGACCCAAATCCACGGAACACCTGTTGGGGCTGGTGACATTTTGTTAGCAACTTTCTTAGCAGGCGGTGCGGATGAACATGCACTTGAAGGCGCAGTTCAATGGTCAGCCGCATCCGTAGCTCTTCCAGGAACCGCAATTCCAACACCTGCACAAGCAGAAGAAATTGAAGTCTTGGTACATCACGATGTTGATGTGAAGCGATCACTATCGGAGGCAGCGTAAATGTCTGTATTTGCCGCAAATCTAATTAACTTGAATATGTCTGCAACAGACAAAGTTGCTGCAATTCGTGAACTCGCAGAACTTGCAGTCTCAGCCGGTCGAGGTAAAGACGCTGAACAAATTGTGAAAGATGTTGTGGCGCGCGATGAAATGGGAACTCCGCAGTTTGATGGAGTTGCGATTCCTCATGCACGAAGTGCTGGCATCGATGAAGCAACAGTTTTAGTTGGTCGAAGTTCTGCTGGAATCGTTTTCGATCCAGAAGAACCAGGCGCTGATGTAATTTTTATGATTCTTGTTCCAGAAGGTGGTGGTGATGAACACATCACAATTCTTTCTGGACTTGCCCGTCGATTGATGGACCCAGAATTCACTGCAGCCCTTAGAACTTCAGCATCCGCTGAAGCATTGGTTGCCGTTTTAGGAAATGGAGAAAACTAATGAAAATAGTTGCAGTGACATCCTGCGCAACAGGTATCGCACACACCTATATGGCAGCAGAAGCACTTGAACGTGCTGCAAAAGCTGCTGGTCACGAAATTTGGGTTGAAACCCAAGGCGCTGGCGGACTAAAGCCAATTCCTGCAGACATTATTGCAGCGGCCGATGTTTGCATCTTTGCAAATGACATCGGAATTCGCGATGCAGATCGTTTTGCAAATTTACCAACCGTTAAATCAATTCCAAAAAATGCAATCAAGAATGCAGCTGAATTGATTGAACAAGCCGTTGCATTGGTCAACGGAAACTAAATAGATTTCTAGTCAACCGACTAGGAAGTCAGATCTTTCGATCTGGCAGCAAGCCACTTGCAAGAACTGCAAGTGAAAAGGGAAAGAGAGGAACAGCAGTGAGTGCTGGTTCTAATTTGCGCCAATGGCTGATGACGGGTGTTTCATACATGATTCCATTCGTTACCGCCGGCGGTATTTTGATCGCTATCGGTTTCATGATTTCTGGTGACCCACCAGGATTCACCAGCCTTGGCGTTCAGTCTGCAATTGATGGTGTTGACGCTGCAGGCGCTGCACTAGATATGAATGTCCGCATTGGTGCATTCTTCTTCGGCTTGGCAATGGGACCTTGGAGCTTCTTGCTTCCAGCTCTTGCAGGCTACATCGCATTTGGTATTGCTGACCGTCCAGGTCTAGTTCCAGGTTTCGCAGCAGGTTCTGTTGCAGGTGGAATTGGTTCAGGCTTCCTTGGCGCCCTTGCAGGTGGTTTGGTTGCAGGTCTAGTTGCTCGCAACATTTCTAACTGGAATGTTCCAAGCGCGCTACGTTCATTGATGCCAATCGTTGTAAATCCACTTCTTTCAACAATCGCAACACTTACTGTGATGTACCTTGTTGTTAAGAACGTTGCAACACCACTTAACACCGGCGCAACCGAATGGTTGAACGGTCTTGCTGGTGATGGCGGATCTCTAGTAGTTCTAGGTGTAATCCTTGGTTTGATGATGGCATTCGATATGGGTGGCCCAATCAACAAGGTTGCTTACACATTTGGTTCTGCAGGTATCGTGAATGCTGCTGCAGCTGGTGTAACTCCAGACTCAGCAAACAACGGTGCTTACATTGCAATGGCAATCGTTATGGCCGCAGGCATGACCCCACCACTTGGTTTGGCATTGGCAACAGTTCTACGCAAGAGCTTGTTCACCGATTCTGAAATCGAAAATGGTAAGGCTGCTTGGGTGCTTGGCTTGACCTTCATCACTGAAGGTGCAATCCCATTTGCTGCTGCAGATCCAATCCGCGTTATCCCATCATTGATGGCTGGTTCAGCTGTCGCTGGTGCAACAGTTGCAGTATTTGCATCAACTTTGAACGCACCTCACGGTGGTATCGCAGTATTGCCATTGATCGGAAACCCATTGGGCTTCGTCGTGGCACTAGTTGCTGGTGCTGTTGTGACTGCATTCGCAGTTATTGCATTGAAGAGCACTGCAAAGGCAAACGCCTAATAAACAACCTGCACAAAAGTGCAGTTCGTGGGTGGATGATCTTTGGGTCATCCACCCACACACTTTTAATCGGCGAATACACTTCGCCGCTCTACTGAAAGAGAAATAAATGCCTTCACAAATCGTCACAATTGCAAGCAGTGTTGGTTTACATGCACGACCAGCTTCACTGCTCGTCAAAGCTGCGGGTGCTAGTGGAGTTTCAGTAACAATTGGTCGTCCCGGCGAAAAAGCAGTGAATGCTGCATCTATGTTGATGGTCCTTGCACTTGGTGTTAAACACAATGAGCAAGTTGAGATCACAGTCGCAGATGGTGAAAACGCAAATGAAGTTTTAGCAAGTCTTGTATCTATTCTTGAAACAAATCACGATGAGGAAAATCCATCAGCATGACAACACTCAACGGTATCGGCGTATCACCTGGCGTAGTACTTGGTGAAGTTTTCACAATTTCACATCAAGTTATTGATCATGAAGTACCAGCAACACCGCGCGAAGTGATCGCTGCGCTTGCAACAGTTGCTGCAGATCTCGAACGCCGCGCTCATGCCGCTGAAATTGAAGTAGCTAAAGAAGTTTTGCAGGCGCAATCAATGATTGCTCAAGATCCAGCACTTGAAGAAGCGTTGGCTTCACGTTTGCCTGAAGATATTAAGTATCCCGATGTACGTCCAGCAATTCACGACGCGTTTTCTGGTTTTCGAGTGGCGCTTGAAAGTCTCGGTGGATATTTCGCAGAACGCGTTCATGACTTAGATGAAATTGCTAACCGCACAATTGCAGTTTTGAGTGGGGAAGTGGCTGAAGCAATCGTTTTGGA
>JBEBBT010000029.1:0-15807 GCA_041158245.1 Actinomycetota bacterium
GGCAATGTAGAGGCTTTTGGACACATAGCAACCCTAATGTGTTTGGAAATTAGGGCGAATAGGGGATTTTTGCCTATTACGCTTACCGCCTAATCAAATTTGAGAGTATGTGATGGCTAAATCAGTAATTCCTGATCCTGAAGGTTTGGGATTAAAGCGCATTGATGAGCCTCCAGCTTTTACAAATTACATGCGCTCCGTTTGGCAATACAGATACTTTATTTTTCGCTTTGGCATCGCCAGGATTAAAGGCGGAGCAGCCGGAAACAACCTTGGATTGATTTGGGAAATTCTTGATCCCCTTTTGTTAAGTGTCGCCTACTACCTTGTGTTCGGTCTACTTCTCGGCACCGAACGCGATTCCTCTAACTTCCCAATGTTTTTGATCGCTGGGGTGATGACCTGGAAACTTTTTCAAAGCACCCTAGTCAACACTGCCAAATCGCTTAGCCGAAGTCGCGAGCAAGAGGTCGTACATGCAAGTGCAATTCCTCAATTAACAATTCCAATTGCCACTGCAGTTCAGTGGTCAATCAAATCCATTCCAGTCATGGTCATGCTGTATCCAGCATCAATTTTGCTAGGCGCACAAATTTCAGTGAAGTGGCTTTTATTGCCAGTGATTTTTGCACTCACTTCATTTTCAGCTTTTTCGCTTGGCCTAATTGTGGTTCGACTCGTTTCAAGAATTCCTGACCTACTTAATTTGATTCAAGTATCAATGCGAATGTTGTTCTTTATGACTGGTGTTTTCTTCTCAATAGACATTAGGTTTGCACAAGCTCCGGAGTGGATTCAAAATATCGTTTTTCACAATCCTTCAGCGGTCGCACTCAACTTATGTCGCTCGGTTTTCTTAGAAGATGTTTCAGTTAGTACAAATCAAATTTCTTGGTTTGTTGGTTTGTCCGTTTTCTTCTTCGCTGTTGGTTGTTTTGCTTTCTGGAAAGATGAGCGTAAACATGGCTAAGAAAACTCCAGTTCTTGTTTCAAAAGACATATCGCTGAGCTACCAAATTAAAGCTCTAAGAAACAATAAGAGTCGTTGGACAAAATTAACAAGTTCAATTGTTGGCCATAAAAAGACAATCAATGCCCTACAAAATATGTCACTTCAACTCAATTCAGGTGAAATCATCTGCGTGGTGGGGAATGCTGGGTCTGGCAAAAGTTCTTTGCTGGAGACACTTGGTGGTGCGGTAAAACCAACCACCGGTGAAATTTGGGCAATTGAAGATCCACTCTTGCTCAATGGGGCTTTTGCGTTCTTCTCGCAACTCAGCGGCGTTGAGAATATTCGACTTTCACTTCTATCTATGGGAATTCCAAAAGAAGAGTTGGGCCCAATGTCAAAGGCAATCATTGAAAATGCCAAAATCAACAAAATTGCTCATAACCCCATAAGTTCTTACTCTTCTACAACCAAGAAGAAATTGATGATGGAAGTTGCATTCTCGCAAAATCCAAAGGTCTTACTAATCGACCAAAGAATCAAATTACGTGGACTTGAAGAACGGACCGAATTCGCATCTCGCATCAAGCAACTTGCTAAATCTGGTAGTTGCATCGTTTTTGTAGGTTTACCACTGAAACAAATTTCGGAGTTATGCAATCGAATGATTTGGTTGGATCACGGCCAAATTAAAGAAGATGGCACAGTAAAACGAGTTCTACCGTTATTCAGGAATCGCAAGATATGAAAATTTTGTTTATTGGCGGAACGAGGTTTGTCGGATTGGCAATGGCTCGTGAAGCCATCTCACGTGGTCACGAAGTTTCACTTTTCCATAGGTCCGAAAAAATTCCATCTGGCACTGAAACTGCAACGCATTTAATTGGCGACCGCACAAGAGATTTCACATCTTTGCAAACTGGAAATTGGGATGCAGTGGTTGACGTTTGTGGCTATCGCCCACATGAAATTCATGCACTTTATGATGTTTTTGCTGGACGGATTAATAAGTATGTATTTGTTTCCACAGTTTCGGTTTATGCAGATGATGTTGAATTGAATTCAGATGAGACTGCTAACCGCGTCGACACCTCTATCCTGAAAGATAAGGAAACCATTACCGTCCAAATTGATGGTGAAACCTACGGAGCCTTAAAAGTTCTGTGCGAAGATGCTGCACGCGAGCATTATGAAAATCTTTTGATTATTCGTCCAACTTACGTAATTGGTCCAGAAGATTACACAGACCGATTCACAAGCTGGGTCCGAAAGTTTGCAAAGGATTCAAAAGTTGAGTTGCCTTTAGACCTAAAGAAAACTTTTCAATATATTGATTCACGAGATCTTGCGCGCTTCACAATTGATGCAATTGAAAAAGATTTGGTGGGTGACTTCCACGTTTGCGAGACTGGCACCACTTTCGAATTTGCAGTCAACGAAATTGCAAGAGTTACCGAGTCAAAAGCCGAGATTGAGCAATGGAATTCTGATGATGAATCAAAGTTTCCACTGTGGGCGGCCTCGGACACTGGAGTACTTGCCATGAATCCGGCGAAGGCCAAAGCAGCTGGCCTTGTAACTCGACCACTATCCGAGACGATTAAAGACATCCTGTCGGAAATTTCTTGATTCCAAGTGCATTAAGCACCACTTTGTCCGACTTTTCATAAATCTCTTTAGTATTCTTTGACCCTTAACCGGGGGATAAATGGAATCACACCAAATTACAAGGTCTGAGCGCATAATTTTTGACGCTATTCGCCAGCAATTACTTCCAGGTGAAGAAATGCTTGAACGAATCAGATTTTCAGATTCCCGCCATGGTGATGTCGAAGCTGATGCTCTAATTTTCATACCTAATGCAGGTGTTGCTGTAATTGAAATTAAAGGTGGAATAGTCACTTTTGCAGATGGTCAGTGGTCACTAAGCGATGAAAGTGGCAATCAGCGCCGCATCAACCCCGTAGAGCAAGGTCGAAAAGCAAAACATGCACTTCGCCGCTATCTTGAACGACAATCCGAGTGGCAACTGGGTCTAATTCGCGCAGAGTGGTTTGTGGCAATGCCCTTTACCCAAGTTGATGGGGATATGGGGCCAGAAGGACGCCGTGAACTTTTAATTGGCAAATCTGATGTTTCAAAAATGCTTCAACAAATTAGAACCGTGCTCACTTCGCCGTTGAACGCAGATTCTTTCCCAAGTCCTGCAGACATCACCCTTGCAATCTCGCTATTAAAGCGACCTGCAAACGGTGATTTAGTAATCGGTTACGGGCCGCTTGAGAATAGGTACGTTCGCGGAATTGCGTTGGGTTCTATCCTCGCTGGTATAAATGCTGCAATCTTTTACTCAGGCGCTAGTGTGCAAATTGAGTTTGCGGCACTGTTTCTTAGCTTTTTGATTTCACTTGGTTTAGGTTCAATCGCAATGCAAGTTGGGTTCATAGGCAATAGACACTTGAAGTTTTATTTGAGTGTTGGGATTGCCGCTTCTCTACTTGGTTGGGGAATTGGTTTTCTTGCACACGATCGAACTCACCATCAAGTAATTTGCGATACCAATTATTCTGGCTGCGTCCCGCAAAAAACTGATGTTGACTGTTCTGACTTAAATCAGTCAGTGAAAGTTATTGGTGTGGATGTCTATGCGCTGGATCGCGACGGCGATGGACGTGCATGCGAATGGAATCCAAAACCGAATTAACGGATTTTCGGAGTGTAAGCTCCAATAGTTTTAATGAAGTAATTTCCTTCTCTTAAAACTACGATCGAAATCGATGCATTGCCAATACTGGCACTGTAATAAGTTTCATATGAAAGAGCCTTAAGTAAAACCATCATTGCTGTGCCGTGCATTGTCACAATAATTCTTCCAGGCTTGCAATCAGCAATTGCAGTTTCAATTCCGGCGAGAAGTCGAGTTTTTAGTTCCTTATAGGTCTCGGTCTCACCAGTTTCATCTGCAGCGGCAAGTGCATTCATACGTTCTTTTTGGGTGGTCTTCGACACGAAATTATTCCAACTAGTTGTGGTGAATTTCATGTTGTAACCAAGCTGTCGCATCATCGCTTTCTGTGCAACCGTGTTTGGAAGTCCAGTGAATTTTCCCAAGTTCCATTCCCGGAAATTCATGGTTTGATTAATCACTAGAGGTTTTAATAGCCGGTCATTAATGATGTTTCCAGTTTGGATAGCTCGCTTTAGATCGCTGGAATAAAACTTTGAAAATTCAACCGCACTCAAATATCTGCCGGTTCGCCTAGCTTGGGCGCGACCAAGGTCGGTCAAAGGAGTTGCTGACCAACCTGTTGCAATGTTGTTAACGTTGTCTTCAGATTGACCATGGCGAATCAGATAAATCGGAATTCGAGCCATGCAGCTCGAAGTAACCGATTTGGGCTCTGCTTGTGCCGCGCCGAGGTTTGAAAAAACCAAAGTCACAACTGCTAACAACAAAATCCCAAAACGAAACTGCTTCATAAGATAGGAATATAGACCCTATTCTTTAGATGTTCTTCCTTCATATGGTTAAGACATGAAAAAGGCATTCAAAAATTGGGCTTTCTTACTGCTAGTCATTTTGATAGCTGCTTCAATCTGGAAAGCGTCTACTCTCGAAACTCAGCCAACCACCTCACCAAGTGCAAGTGAGTCCATCACCCCTAGTCCTTCCGAGAGTTTGAATATTTCTGGTTGCTATGTAAATTTGAATGAGACTAATAAATATGTGCTCAATATCCTGTCGGTTGAGGGAACCGAATTCTCAGCTTTTGTTGGTTATTACAACGATGGCTTTGATAGTTCCAGTGGCACATACATCGGCACATACGAAAATTCGATTTTGGATGGCATTTACTCATTTGATGCCGAAGGAAGGGACAATCGGCGGGAATTAGTCTTCAAGTATGTCTCAGGGGATTTCATTGCTGGATTTGGTGACTACGAAATGGTTGACGGGGTGGAGAGACTGATCTCCCTTGAAAGCGTCAAATGGTTCCCTAAGTACACATATTCTCGTGCTGAAAGCTGTGACCCTCCTAAATAAGTAGGTTTTGAGGGCGAAATATTGTGGCAAAATCTTCCACCTAATTAGTTGGAGGACATGTGAAAAAGAGACTTATTGCGGTAGTTGCAACATTTCTCTTGGCAACAGTTTTAACTCCATCTGCCACGACCACTGCGGCGCCTCCGATTAATCCGGTACCAAATTCCCAGACCAAAATGAAGTTGGTCAAAACCATCACAGGCGGAATCACACCAAAAAGTGTTCGGGCATCTTCTAATGGTTTGGTTGCTGCTTTCAACATGATGTACAGCCACACCATCACGATTTATGATGTCAACAAAATCAAACTCGTGAAAACAATTTACGACAAAGTTGACTTATCTAAATTTGGCTTCAACAAGTACAAAGGTCAACTTCGTGGTGCACCAGTTGAAGGTGCTTTTTCACCTGATGGTAAGTACTTGTATGCAACTAATTACTCAATGTATGGCGGCGGCTTTGGACCTGAAGGTTCCGATCTTTGTAATTCCGATGCTGGACTTGATGACAGTTTTCTTTACCGAATTAACTTAGAAAACTTTAAGATTGACAATGCTTACGAAGTTGGAGCGGTTCCAAAAGTTGTTGAAGTAACGCCAGATAATAAATATGTTTTGGTTACGAACTGGTGTGGATTCTCACTTGATGTAATTGATGTTGCTAAAGATAAGGTGATTAAAACTTTGCCAATTGGGCGCCATCCGCGCGGCATCATTGTTTCGCCAGATAGCAAATTTGCGTATGTTGCTGAAATGGGAAGCATCTATGTGCATCGCGTAAATCTGCAAAACTGGAAAATTCACAAGATTCAAGTTGGATCTGGACCACGAGCTTTAGTGATGTCTCCCGATGGCCGCTACTTGTATTTGACTCTCAACACTTCTGGCGGAGTCGTTAAGTTTGATTTACAAACGCATAAGAAGGTGAAAGAGACCAGAACCGGATCCCAGGCTCGCAGTTTGGCAATTAGCGATGACGGCACTGCTCTATTCGTAGTTCACTGGGGTAGCGGAACCGTTGTGAAACTAAATGCCCTCACAATGAAAGTTATCCAAACTGTAAAGGTTTGCAGTGCGCCAATTGGGGTGACGTTTGATCCGCTAACCGACCGAACTTGGGTCGGTTGCTATCGTGGGCAAATCAAGGTCTTTGACAATCGCTAACTTCTGAATCGAAAGTAAATCTACAATTCACTTTTGAAACGAAAGTAAAATACTAATTCACACTTTTGAAAATGCTGACAATTAACAAATGTGAGGCTACACTCGCCAAGCACTCAAGCATTGAAAAGGAGAAAACCCAAGGCCGCACCGGCTCCATGGTTAACCAAATATGAGCACTCAAATCCAATCGAGTGAATTTACAAACAACCCACAAACTCACAGACGCTTGTCTAAAAACCCAAAGCCTATTTCTGAATCTCGCATTCAGGAACTCTTGAAAGCTGAATGGGAAACTTTCAAAAACGCTGCTGCGAAGTCAGGCGTTGAAAATGCGCTAGCAAGCGCAACTACACCACTCGGTGTTACTTCTTCTTTCCAATACTGGGATCCATTCCCAATCTCAATTGTTTCCGCAAAGGGCGCGTGGATGCGCGATGTTGATGGTCGCGAAATGCTCGACCTTTCAATGGGCTTTGGTGCGATGCTTGCAGGCCACTTAAATCCAATCGTGCTCGAAGAGGTTCGCAAAACTCTAGATGTTGGCACCATGTTTGCAATGCCATCACCTATTGCACGTGATGCAACCGAAAGACTTTGTCGCCGATTTGCAATTGATCAAGTTCGATTTACAAACTCCGGTACCGAATCAACCATGTACGCAGTACGCACCGCCCGCGCTCACACTGGAAAACTTGGAGTTGTAAAAGTTGAAGGTGGATACCACGGTTCATATGACCCGCTAATGGTTTCTTCAAAGCCAGGACTTGATCAAGTTGGTTCACCAGATAATCCAAATTCGGTAGCTCAATACGGAACTGTGCCTGGTGAAGTGCACGTGGTTCCTTACAACGATGCTGATGCATTGGAACGCGTATTCAAAGCGCATGCAGCAACCATCTCTTGTTTCATTGTCGAACCAGTACTTGAAAACATTGGAATCGTGCTGCCAGATAACGGATATCTAGAAAGAGTTCGTGAGCTTTGCGATCAGTACAACATTGTTCTAATTTTTGATGAAGTGAAAACAGGTCTAACTGCAGGGCCGCAAGGTGCTGCCCAACGCTTGGGCGTGAAGCCAGATTTAATTACGCTTGCAAAATCTATTGGCGGTGGAACTCCAGTTGCAGCCTTTGGTGGTAAAAAAGAAATCATGGAATCCATCTCACTTGGCAAAATGCAACACTTCGGAACCTTCAATGGCAATCCATTGTCACTAGCGGGTGTTCGCGCAACTGACCAAGCGTGCACGCCAGAAGCGCTTGCAAATGCTGAAGCCCTAAACCTTCAGGCCCTCAATCGCATCAGTGACATTATTGATGAATATGAAATGCCTTGCCACACAATTGGATTTGGAATCAAAGGTTGCATTACTTGGTCAGTTGACCCAGTGCGCAATTACCGAGATTACAAAGCCACGGACTTTGAAATTGCAGAGTTGTCATTCTTGTGGTCGCTAAATAGGGGAATCATCACTCCTCCGGGCCTAGATGAACAGTGGTTGATTTCTTTGGCTCATGGGCAACGTGAGATTGATCTGCTTGTGGAGAATTTCCGCGAACTAGCAGTGGCGTTACGCGCTTAACTTTTACTCAAGGCCGGAATTTCTGCGAGAATTAGCTATGCGCAGAAATTTTCGGCTTTTGGTAATTCTGTTTGCTATCAGTCTTGCATTTTCATTGCTTGGCGCTACATCTTCTCGTGCCGTTGTTTCCTATGTAGAAGGCGACGATCTAGCCGCGCCACTTTACGACCCACTCAAAGTTAATGACATTGATCTTGAGATTTCAGATTCAAATATAGAGGCTCTTTATTGGGACCATGAAACCTACGTTCCTGCCAAGTTTTCAATAACAATCGATGGTGTTAAGACTGGACCATTAGATGTTGGCGTTCGAGTTAAAGGTGGCTGGGGATCCTTACGCAGCATTTACCAAAAATGCAGTTTTAGAATCAAATTCAATTTCGTAGTGCCAAAACAAAAGTTCATGGGACTAAAGAAATTAGTTTTGAATAACTTAGTTCAAGATGCAAGCATGATTCATGAACCGCTCGCCTATAGATTTATGCGTGCAGTTGGCGTACCTGCGTCCAGAACTGGGTATGCAAATGTCACAGTAAACGATGAGTTATATGGACTGTATTTAAATTTGGAAGCAGTCGACAAGACAATGCTGTCGCGCTGGTTTAACGGCACCACTCACCTTTTTGAAGGTGCATATTGGACAGATGTCATCCCAGAACATTTTTGGAATTTTGAATTGGATGAAGGTGACCCAATCACTTACGAAAATTATCTGACTTCAAATATGTGGAAATTTGTTAACCTACAAACTTTAAGTGGTGATCAGTGGTTTGATGCCATTTCAGAAGTAGCAGATATGAAGGAAATTACGCGACTTTTTGCGGCAGAACTTTTCCTTGGCCATTGGGATGGTTATACCCACAGTATTTGGAATAACTACTACGTACATTTCGATAATGATGGAATTATTTCTCTGGTTCCATCTGGCATGGATCAAACCTGGGGCGGTGGGTATTTACCACTTACAGACCCCTGGGGACGTGGAGTTCTTTTTCAGAAATGTCTAGAAGTGCCAAGGTGTTACGAAATGTATATGGGTGCTATTGGACGAGTTAAATCTGTATTTGAATCAATGAACCTTTCAACGATGTCCACCGAAGTTTCACAGACAATTCGAGCCAGCGTGGAAGCGGACTGGAAAAAAGAATACGGAACTGATTGGACTCTTTACCTACAGTCCGTTTTCAATGACAATTTAGTCAATAGAACAGCTGGGCTAGACAGTTTGATTACGGAGTACAAGCCCAATCGCCCCCAAGCCTTTATTTCACGTGAAAAATTATTAGGGACCGTTACTTGGAACAATGTTTCACCGAACTTCGTTCCACTAGTGGGTCACCAAATCAGAATCTCGACGAACAATTCAAACTGGACAGATAGCGAAGTCATTACTGAAGACTCCTTCAGTTTCCCACTCACTCCAGGTGCAACAACATACGTAAGAGTGCGAACAATTAATGATGTTGGGTCATCCCAGTGGTCAAATTCTGCTTCGCTTTACGTTCCAGCGATTCCACCTACACCTACACCAACAGTTACCCGAAATATCAAAGATTTCCAAATAAGCTGGGAAGACCTTTCTTCACAGAATATTGAAATAAGTTCTTACGACGTCGCATTATCCGCAGACCAGCAAAACTGGACAATTACCAACCAAACTTCTCTGTCAAAACTCGTTCAACTCGATTTTGGTCAATCCACTTTTATAAAGGTGCGTTCACTTAATTCATCAGGTCCGAGCAACTGGAGCACGCCACAAAAGCTCACTGTTGAGAATCTTCCAAAGATTTCTAAACTTAAGTTTGCAAATAAAAAGAAGCGAGTTCTCGTATCTTGGACAGCAGCTCAACCCAGTTCTTACACAATAACTGGTTATGAACTATCGTCTTCAACCAACAAGTCAACTTGGAGCGCTCCAGTTTTCGTGAGTGGAACATCAAGACTTATGGATCAAATATCGGGCAAAACCCGCTTCTACAGAATACGAGTGCTCACAAACGCTGGAAGTTCTGCATGGTCAATTCCAATTAAGTATGCTCGGAAATGAAATGAAAAAACTATTAGTCCTCGCCCTTTGGCTAAGCACGTTTGTTGCTGTGCCACCAGCCTCTGCTGCAAATGATTTGGTCGTGATCAATGAGTTGCAGTGCACTGGTGTGGATTGGATTGAAATCTATAATCCAACAAATTCAACAGTTGACTTGAGCGGTTGGATACTCACTGACCGAAATCCGGCAGATGGTTACCCGACAGCGAAGCATTTGTTCGTATTCTCTACCGGAAACGTAATCAAAGCTAAGAGCCACAGAATCATTAGGCAAGGATCACTGAGCATTAATTTGAAATTCGGAATTGATTGCACTCGTCAGGAAACCATTTACCTTGGTTATGGCAGCGGAGTTTTGTGGACTGAAGTGGATAAAGTTAATCCACCAGCATTTGAAGCAGGCTTAACATATGGTCGCCTGACTAGTGGAGGAAACACCTGGGGCCCAACGGTGCCAACCGAAAAAACTTCTAACATTTCCATGATGCCAGCTTTGAATGGCTCTGGCGTTTTCACTTGCAAAGCAAATAAAAAATGTGCATTAACGCTGACTGCAACCAGAAATGGAACTTTTTCTCTCGATGGCACAAAAAGTGGTGTGACACTCTCTAGTTCTGGAAAATTGACAATCTCCGCACGTAAGAAGCAAACGCTTAGCCTTGATATTGAACTAACAAACTCGTATGGGTCTACTACCAAAATAATTACTGTGAAATTTGTTTAATCTCGAAAATCTTTTCGAGTAACCCAAGTTTGTGACTTCGAATTCTTTCGCCCGTTAACAAATCTAAAGTTGCACCAAATTTGCTAAATTTCCTTGGCTTCCAATCGGCTGGCACTACTTGATCTGAGCTTGCATTTGAAAGCTCTAGAAGCGTATATTCAGGTTTCATCACTGCTGAAGATTTTGACGTAGACAACTCAACATTGGTGTCGAAATCGAAAAGATGCAATTCATCTAACGACAAGTAACTAGCACGATCGAAAGTAGTAGTAGCTACGGCTTGTAAATCCTGCTCAATTCGGCGTACAAATAACGGGTCAAAAGCTGTGTCAATTACATGGCGAACGAATTCTCTACCGCCATTCTCAAGAGTCATACCTGGCTCAGCAGTCCAGATTCTTTGAGGATGGAGACTTCCTTTAACTTTCACTTCGAGAACTGGCATTCCATCTCCAACAACTCTTGAACGAATTTTGAATCGCCGCTTAGTTTTACGAAATTGATCGGCGAACAATTTCCCATCTGGAGTATCAAAATAAGTTGTAGTGAGTCTGACTGGTCTTACAACTTCCAAAAAATCAAAAGTTGCAGCCATAACTTCTTGTTTTAGAAAGTATTTCTGAACATCAACTGTTCGCTCTTTGAAATTAGTTTGGACGTTTGCAATTTTTGGATGAAGTTGAATCATTGTTATTCGTTTGGCTTGTAGACAACACTTACAGATGTAGATTCAGAGACATAATTAATCGATCTAGTTTTTACTACGTTGACTTTGCAGTTGAGTTTCTTCTCAATGTATTCAACTAGTTCGTGTTCTGATTCAAATACAGCTCCGAGGGTGAGGTTTACATCCGTGTGAATGTTTCGGGCGCGATAAGAGTCTGCAATTGCCATCACCAAGATCAATAGGCCCACCAGCGCAATCGAAAGTTGAACTGGATGAGTATCAATCGCTGTAATAAGAGCCATTGCTAGTGCCATAAAGAAGTATGCAATTTCGATGTGCTCAAATTCGCGGCTACGAAGGCGAATGATCGACAAAACACCAAAAAGACCGAAACCAACCGCTGCACTCAAAGTGCTGGTGGCTAAAACTGTTAGTACAGAAAATAGGCCGAGGTTCGCGGTGATGAATACAGCAGCCAAATCACGTCGGCGATAGTTGCGGAAATAGATTCCCAAAATCATCAAGTTGATGCCGACGAAGTCCACCAATAGGCGCTCTGCAATGTTCCAATAAAGAATTGAATAATCCACTGTTCCTCGTTTCTAGGGTTAAGACTAGCGCACGAAAAAGGGTGAAATCGGACTAATTAGAGGCTGGGACTAGCATCAAATTAAATGGAACCCATCGAATCCATGGGTTGTCATTGTTGTCTGCGTCTGGCAGATCTACGCGGGTAGCCCCCGATGCAGTGCGTCGTACCATCCAAGTTGACCCGCCACCATCGAACGCGACTGCGTGCGTTGCACCAAGGCTCTTAAGCCATCGGGCCACCTGTGGGTAGTTTGCGCCACCAGTTCGGTAGCCTGAATTATTCGGGTCACGCGAGGCGGGACTGGCGGTCATCAACCAATATTGACCGGCGTCATTCCAACCAATCGCCGTGCGTGGACGTACTTGATCACCTGCATTTGCGCAATCCGCAACTACCGAACCATCTGTTATTAAGCGAGTTCCGTAACCCATGAAAGTTTCGTAAGGCTCATCGTTTTTAGTCTGGTATTTTGAAACATAAGTCGCTGGCATTCCAACAGTCCAGTCTTGAACTAAAGGTGCTTGGTTGTAGCCAAATTGGAAAACAACATCGCCTGGTTCTTGAACCGTCATTGCTCCACCAGTTTTGTTTATTTTCTGTACCAATCCATCACGAATACGAACACTTGCACTGCCTGCAATTGTCGCGGCATCTCCATTAGTTCCGCGCCAGTTATCGTCATAAACCGCACCTTGGTCTGGATGCGGTGCATATGAGCCACTACCGTCAGCTTGATAATAATTTAAAGTGCCGAGTAATAATTTCTCTCCATTAACAGTAATCGTGGAGCGAAAGCGAGCTTTCGTCTCGGCAATAATCTTTATTCGCTCTGAAGTTTCATCTACGTCTACCAGAGCGTTTGGACCAGTAAACGCGGTTCGGACATCTGGAGCTATTATTTCTGGAATCTGAAGCACATACTCGTCTTCATTTGCTTTAACGCTTTCACCTTCATTGCTGAATTTCACTATCGAGCCATTCTTAACAACAAGTGTCAAAGCTCCTGCTGGTGTCTTTTCCTTCCAATCATTTGTAAACAAAGTGATTTCGTTTGACCCAGAAGTTTTATTAATTCCAGTGATTGAGAAATTACTATCGCCAATATGCGCACTTCCATCAGTTAAAAAACCCTCTGCAATGCTTGGCTTGGAGTACTTCACTTTGACTTTTGCGCCTGCTTTGACTGATTTTAAAGCTTTTGAGGGTTTTACAAATTGAGCAACATACTGATTAGGCGGTACAGAAATCGATGATCCTTTTGCAAACACTTGTTTCACTTTTCCATTTGCAATAACCCAAGTTAAGTTCTTTTTGGGTGTAGGACCATTCCAATTCGTGGTAAATATCGAGGTTTTACTCGTAACCTTATTTACCGCCGAAATTGCCGCGCTAATTTTGCCAGATGTAATTGCGCCAGTTGTTGTAAAGCCATGGGAGTCAGGCGATCCTAAATTTAAAGTGATGTCTCTACCACTAAACCGCGTGCGTAGGGTTTTTGCCGCATTCCCAGTTGCTTGAATTGATGTTTCGCCAGCTTTTGGTTTGTAACTTTTTCCTGATAAATCAAAATCAATGATTTCATTTCCTGAAATCAGGAGACTTGCTTCACCAGTTGGAGTAGCTTTTGTGCGGCGATTGTCGTAAACCACAATTCCATCGAGTGGAAGTGCTGGCAAATTTAGCCCAGCAATTATTTGTGGATTTCCTTCGAGCTGAACTGACCCAGAAGTGGTCCAGCCATCTGCAGGATCTGGAACTCTAGAAACCACACCAACAACTTTGATCCAGTCCGGGGTGTATCCAGTTTGCGGATCAAAAGACAATGGGAAATAAATCAACTTTCCGTCTTCAAGAGCTGGTCCCCAAGGAAGTGGGTCGCCCCATAAATTAAAGAAATCTGAATTGATTGCAGCAGCTGCGTTATTCTGAATCACAGCTTCGTATGGACTTAGGTACCCAGGAATTCTGGTACGTCCAATTTTCCAATTGAATAGATTTAGAGATGACGAGGCGACTGATACGCGGGTATCTTCCCAACTGTTGTGAGTGACCCCGGCATTGAATTTCCAAGTAGTCACGCCGACGCCAGGTTTCGGTGTGTATTCGTTTTCTGGATTATTAAGCGCAGGTGGAACAGCGCAAACATTCACTAAGGGTTTATTTGCTGAATAAACCGGACTGATAGATAAAGCAGAGAGTGCGAGCCCTAGCACAAAAATTATTGCCTTACGACTCACACTCTCTACTTTCTCTTTTTTATTCTAGCCAATCCTAGGCGGGTGGAATAAGTAAGAATTGAATTTTCTGAGCTGAATTGCCACCTCTACCTTGTGGTTCTACTTGAATATCAACGCTTACTTGACCATTCGGCCAATTCATTGCTGGATTTTTAGTTGAATAGCACCGACCAATTTCCCACGAAATTGTTAGTCGCGGTTTTGTGTCGGTGTTTATTGCGGTATCGGCCAGCATCTCAGTATCAAGATGCGTCTCAACGTCGCACTTTCCAGCACCCTGTGAAGGTGGTTGTCCTTCTACCATTGGTCCATTTGGGATATCTGGTGTGTATCTCATTCCGGCAAGATCATAAAAAGTTCCGGTCTCGCCATCAATTGCGAGTCTTTGCGGACGGAACATTTCAATCTCCATCACTGTTTGTGAATACAACTCGATTCTCTGTTGGTTGCCAAATACAACTTGACCTTGATCATTAAAGAAGTTTTGCCAATCGCCAAACCCTTGACCATTATCTACACGATATCGAGTTGGCAATGGATGAGTGACAAAAATAAACCCAGCTGTTGAAGTAAATTCATAGGTCTTGCCAGCTTGAGTTGTTACTCGCTGAATAAATGTGTCCTGGCCTGAAATCTCGGATGGACTTGTGAAATTCCAACCTTTTTCATTTCCAGATCTATTAGTAGGTAGCCCTGCTATTTCCACATTCGAGATTTTTCCGTTTCCGATGGTCCACTGGAAATCTCCAGTATTTCCTGGATTTCCAATGTCAACAAAATCGGTCGGTGCATATGGAACTCCAACGCCTTTTAGTTCGGTTTTCACAACCGGTGAACCACAAACATTTTGAATTGGTGAAATCACCATACTCATTGTGTTTGAAATCGCACTAGCGATTTTTTCAGGAGTGGCCTCGAAAGAACTTCCAGTTCGACCATAGGCGTTTATATTTCCTTGGAATTCTGGTGCAGTCGCCTTGAAATTTGTGAAAATGAAAAATGAAGCTGCGGTTTCACAGGCTACATCGTTTGGTTGAGGATTGGCTGGTGGAGTTGGTGTGGATGAATCTGCCAAGTCAACTTTTGCATCCCCATCGTCATTCACATCAAACGCATTTGTCAATCCATCTCCATCAGCATCCGCGCCAGCAAAAGAATCTGTCGCGTCTTCACCGGCATAAACAGAAATTGATTTTGCACTCATTGGTGAAACACCTGATTTACCGTAATTGCCGACACCTTTTGGTTTGTAATTAGTTGCCGAAACTGCTTTTGTCTTGATCACTTTTGTGGACTTAGCAGTAGCAAGTCCGTATCCCTGCTTACTGGTGACAGACTTATTGTTGATTACACCAAAGTTCAGAGTCTTAGCAGTTCCTGGATTCATCTGGGTGTAAACAGAAGTCTTGCTAGCCCAACCCAAAACAACCGGACCGTAGTAGTCACCACCGCTAGTTGTAACAAGTTGCAAAGTTGCACCTTGAATACTCGAAACAACTGGCGTAACTAAAGTTACTGGTTGAGTTGTTTTAGTGATTTTTGCGGACGCAAGCACCCGACCTGTGCGCGCAACTAAAAGAACCGTCTTTCCTTTAGCGGCTTTAAAGTTTGCTTTAACGGTGAATTTCGCTGACGCAAATGGTGCGACTCCTGCACTAGCTGGAGTTGAAATCAAACCAATAGCTAGCAATCCAGCGGTCAGTAACCCAATGATTTTTCGCATATGCCCTCCCCGGCAATAAGTAGGAGAAATGTAAAGTGATTGGACTCTACGAAACAACAATTTTGAGCCAAAAAG
>JBEBBT010000030.1:0-13009 GCA_041158245.1 Actinomycetota bacterium
ACCATTGACCATGCAATGTATTGGTAGTTGCCTTCATCTTTTAGCGGTTGCTTGTTTTGAAGAGGTGTATTTTGAAATACGGTGCCGTTCATGATTGCCCCCTTAGGTGGCCGGACACCTAAAGGTTACGCTCATTACATTTTGGTGCTAGTGGCGAAAGACCTAATTCTTTTCACCATCAGTGAGTTCGCCTACCAAGTTTGCTTGACCGCCAGAGAGTTGGCCTTGCTTTGAATACATTTCAAGTTTGGCGCGGGTGTCGGCGATGTCAAGGTTGCGCATAGTTAGTTGACCAATGCGATCTTGCGGACCAAACGCTGCATCTTCAGTGCGCTCCATTGAAAGCTTGTCTGGATGGTACGAAAGGTGCGGACCAACCGTATTAATAACTGTGTAGTCGTCGCCACGGCGCAAACGCAAAGTAACTTCACCGGTGATTGCGGATGCAACCCAACGCTGAAGCGATTCGCGAAGCATTAGTGCTTGCGGATCGAACCAACGGCCTTCGTAAAGCAAACGTCCAACGCGGCGGCCTTCTGCGTGATAGTTCGCAATTGTGTCTTCATTGTGAATTGCAGAGACAAGACGCTCGTAAGCAATAAACAGCAAAGCCATACCGGGTGCTTCATAAATGCCTCGGCTCTTTGCTTCAATAATTCGATTTTCAATTTGGTCAGCCATGCCAAGTCCATGGCGTCCACCAATGTTGTTTGCTTCTTGCATTAAAGCGACCGCATCAAATTCTTTTCCGTTGATTGCAACTGGACGACCTTGATCGAATCGAATCACAACATCTTCAGTTTTGATTTCAACCGCTGGATCCCAAAATCGCACGCCCATAATTGGTTGCACAATTTCCATTGAAGAATCTAAGAGTTCAAGTGATTTCGCTTCATGAGTTGCACCAAGAATGTTTGCATCTGTTGAGTAAGCCTTTTCGACTGAATCTCGGTAAGGAAGATTGTGAGCGGTCATCCACTCAGACATTTCTTTGCGGCCACCAAGTTCATTAACAAAAGCTGTATCTAGCCATGGTTTGTAAATTCGAAGAGCTGGGTTTGCGAGCAATCCATAACGATAAAAACGTTCAATGTCGTTGCCTTTGTAAGTGGAGCCATCACCCCAAATCGCAACGCCATCTTTAAGCATTGCGCGAACCAGCAAAGTTCCGGTTACTGCACGGCCAAGCGGTGTGGTGTTGAAGTATTGCTTTCCACCACTACGGATATGAAATGCACCGCACGCTATTGCTGCGAAGCCTTCTTCAACAAGGGCTTGCTTGCAATCAACAAGGCGGGCACCTTCTGCCCCATATTGGGCCGCGCGTCCAGGGACCGACTCAATGTCTGGCTCGTCGTATTGACCGAGATCTGCGGTGTAGGTGTAAGGGATTGCGCCGTTTTCTCGCATCCATGCCACCGCAACAGAAGTATCAAGGCCGCCTGAAAAAGCAATGCCGACTTTTTCGCCGACTGGAAGAGATGCAAGCACTTTAGACATGGGAGAAACCTACCCAATGAACTCAGCCGTAAACGCGATGGCCGCACGAGCGCACGGCCATCTTCTAATTCATCAACCCACTAAGAAGTCTTTGGAATCGACAGCTAACAACGTGCCATTCTTAGCTGACCGTTCAAAGACCTTAAGGGTGTAATTCCCTTTAGCCAATTTGCCGAAATCAATTTTCCATGGACTTCGAGTTGGGCAAGCTTCTAGCGCAGTTGTAGATCCGCGCACAATGAGAGTTTTGTTTTTCATGAGCTGATAAGAAACATTCGCTTCAAAGGTGCAAGCCATGCCATTTGCAATTAAATTGCCAGTAATCAGTTGATCGTGTTGTGGTGTATCGATCCAGACATTTGATAGAACTTCATATGTACTGCCCAATTTGATTGGTTTCGATAAATCAACATGACCTGCTAACGATTCTATTTTCTCTCCATTGACTGTGAATTGAAAAGTCTTAACATTTTTAACTAGATCATGCACCGAATACATCAGCTGATCAAGCGCCCTCATTTCAGCTTCAGCACCAACGTTCAAACGGCCGTAGTCCAAATCAATCGTTGCCTTATTTTCAGTGACAACAAAAGATAGAACTTTGGTATTCGCGTATGTCCAAAAATTGGCGTATTCCGGATCACGAGGTTTTAAACCTTCGTCAACAATTGCCTGCAAAACCGATAAAGCTTGATTCCCGTCCACTTCAATTAAATGAGTCTCTGGAAACAACCTAAATCCAATTGGCGTATCGGCGACAAAATAAATAACGGCGTCATGATTTGTCGGCGTTGGAGAGTTGGTTGGTTGAACATTTGTGGTGCAAGCAGTTAAGGCAAGAGCTAGCAACAGAATTCCAAGAACTTTGCGATAGGTACGCATCTTGACCCCCTGATTAGAGGCGTCTTCGCACTGAAGGCGCGCGTTTAGATATGGCAAGTCTCCTACTGAGACAAAAAGATAGATAGTGACTTATGTCCTGCAACAATTCGGAGTTTTCTATTTAGGACTCTTGCCCCATGCCGAATTAGGTTGATTCGGTCTACGCTGTAAGTGTGGAGAAAAAAGCAGACCAAGAAGATGTCCTCGGACTTTCTTCGGCTGAAGCTGCCAAAAGACTTGGGATGCACGGGCCGAACGAATTGAGCCAAACTCAGTCTCGCAGATTTTTAAGGCGAGTCTTGGATGTAGTCAAACAACCGATGCTTTTTCTTTTATTGGCCGCAGGCTCTTTGAACTTCATATTGGCAGAACCTGCTGATGGCATGATTTTGATGGTCGCAGTAGTTGTAGTGATTGGTATTTCGGTTTATCAGGAAAATAAAACCGAAAATGCTCTATCGAGTTTGCGTGAGCTTTCAGCACCTCGCGCATTGGTTATCCGTGATGGCAATCAAAATCGCGTTTCTGGCAAAGATATTGTTGTTGGAGATGTGGTGGTGCTTGTCGAAGGAGACCGAGTTCCAGCAGATGGCATACTCATTCGAAGTTCAAACTTCATGGTTGATGAATCAACTTTGACCGGAGAATCAGTACCGGTCAGAAAAGTTGCAACCGATAAACCTGATCAAACTGTCTTGAGTGCACCGGGTGGCGATGGTTCTTCGTCAATCTTCGCTGGCACTCTCACGGTGAAAGGCAAAGGTTTGGCCCTTGTCCTAAAAACAGCAGGCGAAACTCAGCTTGGGCTTATTGGCAAGTCTGTACAAGACATTGAAATCGAACAGACTCCGTTGCAAAAAGAAATTAATCGATTGGTGAAAGTAGTTGCAATCATTGGAATTGGTGCAGCGATTGGGGTAACAATTATTTACGCACTAACTCGATTTGATTGGCTCGAAGGCTTGCTAGTTGGTATTTCAACCACAATGGCGTTGCTCCCAGAGGAGTTTCCAGTTGTATTAACTGTTTTCTTGGCAATTGGTGCTTGGAGAATGTCACAAAATAATGTTTTGGTAAGACGAGCTCCAGTCATTGAAACTCTTGGTTCTGCATCGGTTATTTGTGTTGATAAAACTGGAACTTTGACAGAGAACAGAATGCAAGTTCGAGAACTGATTTATAAAGGTAAGAAACACGCAATAGATTCAAATGAACTTCCCAAAGATTTTGAGGAATTAGTTGAATATCTAGTTTTGTCATCATCTTTAGATTCGTTTGACCCTATGGATAAAGCATTCATTGAGCTTGGTGATAAAACGTTTGCTGACCAAAACGTGAAAAGGTCGAACAGCGGCTTAATCGCTGAATACCCTTTGACTGAGTCTTTAATGGCAATCACACACGTGTGGAAATCAGATGACAAATTAATTGTTGCGGCAAAAGGTGCACCTGAATCAATCGCAAAACTCTGTCGACTTGAACCCAATAAAACCAAAACTCTGACCGAAGAAGTCAACGAAGCCACCGCAAGTGGGCAACGTGTGCTTGCAGTGGCGAAGGCATCTTTTCCACTAAACCAAAAATTGCCGGATACTCCTGAGGGTTTTGAGTTTGAACTTCTTGGTTTAGTTGGTCTTCACGATCCGGTCCGAAATGGGGTTGCACAAGCTATTGCTGAATGTTCGAGTGCAGGCATTAGAACGGTCATCATCACAGGAGATTTTCCGGGGACCGCAATGGCAGTCGCTCGTGAAATCGGAATTGATGTGTCTGCCGGTGCCTTAACTGGTGAAGATGTAGCACGTATGTCTTTGGCTGAACTGGCTAAGCAAGTGCAAAGAGTTAATGTTTTTGCTCGGATGATTCCCACCCAAAAAATGCAACTTATTTCTGCTTTTAGAGCAAACGGCGAAGTTGTTGGAATGACTGGTGACGGTGTCAACGACGCACCAGCGCT
The DNA here is from genome assembly GCA_041158245.1 of Actinomycetota bacterium. Lineage (GTDB taxonomy): Bacteria > Actinomycetota > Actinomycetes > S36-B12 > UBA5976 > JAFMIT01. The sequence goes on from JBEBBT010000030.1 coordinate 4,340, forward strand.
AAGGGCAGCAGACATCGGAATCGCAATGGGTGCGCGTGGAACAGATGTTGCTCGTGAAGCCGCTGCAATTGTGATCACCGATGACGACTTCACTGCAATTGTCAGGGGTGTGCGTCGAGGTCGAGGTATTTTCAATAATCTTCGCAAGGCTCTCACCTACATAATTGCAGTTCACATTCCTATCTTTGGCATGACACTTGTGCCGGTTTTGGTCAGCGATTGGCCCCTCGTGCTTCTTCCTATCCAAATTGCATTTATTGAGCTAATAATTGATCCGGTTTGTTCTGTAGTTTTTGAATCAGAACCAATTGATGAAAACATCATGAACCGCAAACCCCGAGCTCTTGGACAAGATATTTTTGGAAAGTCTGAAATCTGGATTGCTGTATCCCAAGGACTAATTAATCTGACCGTGATTCTCAGCGTGTACGGCTGGGCGCTTTATTCAGGTTTCTCAGATAAAGAAGTAAAAACTCTGACCTTTGTGACTTTAGTCTTCAGTAATCTAGCAACGATATTCATCAACCGCTCTTGGACATTAAGTACATTTGAAGTGACGCGACTTCGCAAGAACAAAATGCTCAACTGGGCAGTCGCGCTCGCAATGGTGTTACTAATAGTCTTAACTAGCATTGAACCAATAAACAGCACTTTTGGGTTTGTGAGACTTTCAATCGCAAACTGGTCGATCGCACTATTTGCAGCAATTGCAGGTGTGGCCTGGTTTGATTTCTACAAAAAGTTAAAACTGTCAAAAACTATTGTTGAAAACTAATCTGTAACTTTAATTTTCCTTTTTTCAAATTCTTATCAAAAATATGGTTTTTCTTTTCGATATTTTTGACACCAACATTTTTTAGGATTTTGAGCACTGAGTTCAGCAAAGCTTTGCCTTTTGAAGAGGAGCTCATAGCTGTTACCTGGACATTTTTCTTGGCAAAAATTGCCACATTGATTCCCATGCTCTTGATGGCAGTGACTGCATCTTTAGAAAATGTATTATTTGCAACAGAATAATTAGTTGTGACCTTTTTTACTGTGTTTTTAACTACATAAATCGGTACTTCGTAAGTTTGAGTTGATTCACCGTTTATTGATGTAATTTCAATTCGAACTTCGTTCAGTCCAGTCACAAAATTATTGTTTTCGCTGACAGAAAAAGTTGCACCAGCTTGTCTGGTCTGAATGTCTAAATCCACACTCTTGGTTCCTGGCGCCACAAAAATGGTTGGCAGATCGTTCTTGGCAACCGGTATTGCCACATCTTCCCCATCAACCGCTAAAGACTTCAAAGCGCTGTCGTAAATTTTGATTTCTGGAAGATTTCTGTCCCAATCCCAATAAGCGCCCATTGCCCATTCATAATTTCCATTCAGGATTGAACGAGTATTGCTTTGATTCCATTCAATATCTGCAAGACTATTTGAGAAAAACCATTCGTGTCGCCAATACGGTTCTACGTTGTCTTGGAGCTCAAGGTTTATCCGCTCTGAAATATCTTGGGCCATCTGATCAAGATCTAATTCTTTTATCGCATATGTCGCATCAGCAACAGCTTGTACGTACATTGCAAAACACTCTGGAGTTTGAATGCACCTTTGACTCATTAACTTGTTTGTCCATCGGTAATCGATTGGTCCACCCCAAGTGTTGTCCACACCCCAAGGAATCATTGAGAAAATTCCATTTTCATCAGCATGCAGGTAGTAATTGTTTCCATTGTAGGAATAGCCATCCCAATGGCCGACAGTTTGCTCCACAGCCCATTCGCGAACCATCTCTTGCATGTCTGCAACTTTATTAATTTCGGTCCACCAATCCTCAGCAACATTTGCTTGTAGGAGCGGCATTAAGTCTTGGCGATTGGTCAAGCTCCCAGTTTCGACTTGAAATACATACTCAAATTCTGGAACTAAATCAGCCCAGTGGTAAGGAACACCGCCTTTATAAAGATGCTTGGTTGTTTCAAACCAACGAGGAAGGCTCACGCGGTCGAGGGATTCGATCAGTGTGTAGAGGCCATAATTCAAGTCGTTTATTCGCAGATTTGTGTATCCAGTTCTAGAAGCAGGTACACCCATAGCTCTAAAAAGTCTCATCGTGAGTTGCTGATTGAAAGCACTGCCTTCTTGTGCCATGTTGTTGAGAATTAATTTCTTGACACCAAAAATTCTTTGGTTTTCAACAAATGCATCAACCTTTATTTTTATTCCAGGTTTGGTATCAATGCCTCGCCAAGATCCCCAAGCGCCTTTCAGATGAAACCCAACTAATAACGGCCCGACAGTTTCGCCTTTAACCGTCATCGTCAATTGCGCTTCCATCCAAGGGCCTTCGTACTCCCAGTTGCAGCAGTATCGAAAATAATCAATTACCGATTCCTCAACGTCAAGTTGGATTCTCGAAACATCGACCGGATCGAAAACAACCGCTGCATCATCGGTTCCCTCAACGTATGGACTCGCAGTAGTGCTAAAAGGTAAAGTCGGTGCACCGATTGAATTAGGTGCAGAAAAAATTGAAAACACAATCGCCATTGCGAGCAATGCCGCAAGCCTTTTTAGACGATTGCTATTCAAAGGTGACTCCTAACACATCAGAACAAAAGCATAAGGTAGTCAGATATTTCATGGTGTGAAATGAGCGTAGGCTCAGGCTATGGCCGTAAAACAAGTTGCACCAGGTCCTGATGCGCTTACCATGCTAAAAAGCCTTGGCAGCATCCGTTCAGATACCACTGGCTTCTTGATCAAAATGCACCAAAAATATGGCGAAATCGTCCAATACCCAGTCCCAATTCCGGCTTTTTCAATTAGCAATCCAGCAACAGTGGATTATGTATTGCGAGCGAATGCAAAAAACTATGCAAAGCAAACATTGCAGTACCAATCGCTATCGATAATTACCGGCGAAGGTTTACTCACAGCAGATGGTGAGATTTGGAAGGCGCACCGCAAAGTTTTACAACCCGCCTTCCATCGCGCCATGCAAAGTCTTGTAATCGAAGCTATTGAAGATTCTTATCAAGTGCTAAAAGATAAATGGAGCGCTAACCCACAAATCGAAATTGGCGCAGCAATGCAGCATCTGACTTTGGAAGTTGTAGGTCGCGCACTGTTTGGGAAATCACTAAGTGGAGAGAGTGAAGAAATCGCGAGTGCAACCATTACTGCACTGGATGTTGTGGTTGCTAAAGCACAGATGCCACTTCCTATTCCAACTTGGGTGCCAACTAAAAACCACCGAAAATTGAATCGTGCCATCAAACTTCTCGACAAAGCAGTTGAACAATTACTTCAGGCCGAAGAAACCCATCCCGACGCTTTCATTTCCCTGCTTCGCGAAGCTCACCAAGTGGATCCAATTAAGTTTGATGTGAAAGCAGTCCGAGACGAAATCATCACCTTTATTGTCGCTGGACACGAAACAGTGGCAAGTGCAATGGCGTGGATGTGGCAACTTCTAAATCTGCATCCTGAGGTTTTAGAAAAGTGTGTTTCCGAAGCGAAGAATGCAGAACACCTAAATGATTTAGCGCAGGTTCCATATTTGCAATCGGTATTTGCTGAAACCATGCGGCTTTATCCACCTGCCTGGTTAATTACCAGAAACACAATTGCGCAAGACACCCTTGAGGGTCTTGAGATTCCAGCAAACTCGTTGATCATCATGAGTCCATTCATGTTGCAGCGACAAGGCAGTTGGAAAAACCCTGAAAACTTCGACCCCAGTAGATTCACTGAGCCTCAGTCCCAACTTTCTAGAAGTGAATACCTTCCATTTGGCTTAGGTGCTCGACTCTGTATTGGGCGCGATATGGCACTTGTTGAAGGTCCATTGTTAATGGCTCGCATCCTGCGGGATTTTGCAGTCACTCCAACAAATGACTGGGCAAATGTTGGAATGACCCAAAGCGTGACACTTCACCCCACTACAGCAATGAATGCGAAATTGGCCCTGCTTTAATCGAGCGCTTTTTCAATCCCCCATTTATTGTGTGACTATGACCGAAATAACTCGCCGCACCTTTATTCAATCGACCATTGCAGTTGTAGCTACTTTGGTAAGCGCCTCACCTGCGCAAGCCACCAGCACTTTCAAACTTGGCAAGGTTTCAAGATTTAAACCGGGTACACTTTTAATTGTTTCAATCCCAGGACGTTCACAAAAAGTTAGTGTGCTCGCTACAGCAAAGGGATATTTTGCTTTCTCAACATCTTGCACACATCAAGGCACACAATTGCGTGCCGATGCAAAGAAATTGGTTTGCGACAATCACGGTGCTCAATTCAATGCGAAAACCGGTGCGGTTATTTCTGGACCTGCAACTAGAGCTTTAACGAAATACAAGACCTCGGTCAAAAAAGGATATCTCTACATTACGCTCTGAGCATTATGAGTTTCGATATTCGCCCTTTGCGGGAATCTGATCTTGATGAACTGCTAATTGTTCAGCGAGCTGCTTATGGTGACATTTACATCGAATCAAAAGAGATTTTTCATACCAAGTTATTAGTCTCAAACGAGACCTGTTTGGCCGGTTTCAAGAATGACCAGATGGCTGGATATTGCATTGGCTTCAATTGGCAATCTGGATTACCAGTTCCTTTGCATAGCGACATAAGAAACATTGAACACGTCGAAAATGCATACTACATACATGACATTGCTATTTATCCGGACTTCGAAGGTCAAGGACTGGCTCGAACCTTTATGGAAACCTCTATTGAGATTGCCAGAAGCCGAGGATTCAAAAGCGTTGAATTAACTGCCGTTCAAAAAGCTGCGACTTACTGGGAGCGCTTTGGGTATAAACCAATGGCAGAAGCCGAAGGTGGATACGGAGCTGAAGCCGTGCGTTATCAATTGGTTTTAGAATAGATAAATCTAGAGGTTAAAGAAACTTCCAACCCGATTTACACTCACCTTCGAGTAGTACACCTTTTATTAGCCACTCGTTGGCTCGCCACACAAACACTGCATTTTGTTCCCAAAAGTTTGCGAGCTTAAAGACTTCATCTCCTACATTCCCCATAACTGCGTAGCCGTCCTCGCTCCAGGGTTCAGTTTCTGCTCCTTGTGGATCGAAGCCACGAGCTTGGAAATGCTGTAGACCTAATTCATCCAGCTGTTTACCAAGTTCAAGATGGCGTTTTGAATTTTCCGCGGGCGTTAATAACTCACTTTTTGGATTGAATGCAGTCAGAATCCAGACCTCATCAACAGAAAATGGCCACTTTCCCACTTCCTTATCCGTTTGTTCAACCAGTTGCGTCGAGCCGTCTTCAAACTTCAGCTCGACATGGGTACGGCGATATGCAGACCACGGATATTCATTGCAAGTCATGACTCAAGTATTGCAATCGCTAGGACGATTTAGGCTCACGACCTACACTTTGCCGACCAGAAACCGAATGAGGTGAAATGAATTGCGCCGGTTAATCCTGCATATAGGTAAGTCCAAAACTGGCACTTCCACCTTTCAACAATCTGTAGACCTCAACAAGCACTTGCTTGCCGCCAATGGCATCAACATTCCTTCCTTTTTAAAAGACCCAAACCACTCCCAACTGGCGTTGGCCTTTAGCCAAAACCCAGGCGTGATTGCTCGCGGGATGGGAATTGAAACTGAAGAGAATCGGCTCGACCTACAAAAACATTTAGGTGAGCAATTTACGCAATACATAACCGATGGAACCTGGCTGATGACTAGTGAACACATCGCCACTCGCCTTCGGACTGGTGAAGAAATTAAAGCGATGTTGAATTTTCTTCGTAACTATTTTGATCAGATTGATGTAATCGCCGTGGTCCGCCGACCTGATGATTTAGCAGCAAGTGCTTACGCTGAATCAATTAAAGCCGGACGCACTTGGAAGTTTGATGTTTCATATGCAAACAAAGCTCGCAGGTCTTATTCCCACTCACTTTTTGCTGCAACCTGGCGTTCACAGTTGCCAAGCAACACAACTTTTACTCTTCGACCTTATTTGCCACAACGCGCAAACAATGACTTGATTGATTTTGTGTTGAAACTTGCTGGAGTAAATCCACATCTTAGAAATAGTTTTGCACCAGTCGAAACGCTCAATGAATCTATGTCGGTCGAAGCAGTGCAATTCTTACGGCTTGTAAACCCGAATTTTCCTTCAGGCGCATTAACAAATCGTTTACGAAGAAAATTAATTACAGCGCTTACCGAATTCAAAGGAAACAAAGTCACCTTGGCTCCAGAAATTGGTCAATTTTTAGTTGATAATGATTTAGTTTTTGGTGGGTTGAATCCACGCGACTTTATGGGCGATGCACTTTGGAATGAATGGTTTGCATTGCCTCGCGTTGCGACAAAGTCTTGGCCAGAGCTTGATGAGGCACTTCTAAATAAATTGCATGATCATTGCAAAGCAAATGGCGTCCCAACTGAACGAACGCGAGTAAATTTAATTGACAGTCTTGATGCTGTATCTAAAGTTCGAAATAAAGTTGTACGGCTCATTCGCTGGTAAAACCACAGACCAGATTTAACGGTTTCGGTTGCTATTCCATACTGAAAAAGCAGCAAGAGCGACGATAATAAATCCCATCACCCATGCGCCTGTTGACTTTGTGGCATAGCCAAGCCAAATGCCCGCGGCACTTGAAATCGTGGCTAGAAAATAAACAAATCCGCGAGCAACTTTGCTGTCAGAAAACGACAATGCGAATGCAATAAATACAGATGAAAAAATGCTCAAAATGATGAACATCACGGCTAAAGCAAGGGACTCCATAGGTTCAGCCTAAACACAGACAGGCCTGCCAACTAGGCTTCGCGCGTGGCTGACGCTGAAAAATTAGTTTGGATTGACCTTGAAATGACAGGTCTAGATCCCGAAAGGCACGTAATTGTTGAAATTGCGTGCATCGTTACTGACGCAAATTTAAACTCGCTCGACGAAGGTGTTAGCTACGTAGTTGTGGCAAGTGATGCGCAATTGGCATTGATGGATGAAATCGTTGTCGATATGCACACTAAGTCAGCTCTGCTTCCTGAAATTCCAAACGGCATTTCAACCGAAGATGCTGAACAACTTGTTTTAACCTACATAAAGCAGCACGTAACCGAACCAAAAAAAGCTCCACTGGCAGGTTCTTCGATTTATGTTGATCGAATGTTCTTGAATAAATACATGCCGACGCTTGACAACTATTTGCACTATCGCCTGGTAGATGTATCTAGTGTTAAAGAAATAGCAAGACGCTGGTTTCCACGCGCTTATTACGCATCACCTGCAAAAGAAGGAAACCATCGCGCACTTGCGGACATTGCAGATTCAATTCGGGAATTGAATTACTACCGCAAATCAGTTTTTGTTGAAGGCGATGGACCGGATATGAAAACCGCAAAAGCAATTGCTGCAAACCTCGGATCTGAAAAGACCGAATAAGCCACCATTTTTGGCTCATCCTTTCAACCGTTACACTTCCGCCCGCTAACTCTTTTGGGTTTGCATGGTGGGTGTAGTTCAGCTGGTAGAACACCTGGTTGTGGTCCAGGATGTCGCGGGTTCGAGTCCCGTCACTCACCCCAATTAAGCGGTACAGAGATGTGCCGCTTTTTTATTTCTAAAAATTTAGGCCTTTAAGCACTTACTTTTTGATGTGTTGCACATTACAGTTCGTTCACAGATGTTCACATAATTGCACATTTGTGCAGATGGCGAGAAAGGGCGAAAATGACCAAGTTTGTTTATGACTTCACCGAGGGCGATCGCTCCATGAGTGATTTGCTAGGCGGTAAAGGTGCGAACCTTGCCGAGATGACCAAACTCGGGCTACCCGTCCCGCCAGGCTTCACAATCACGACAGATGCCTGCAAGGCCTACTTGGTGGCCGGCAAAGACCCTGCGGGACTCGGAAGTCAAATCGGCACTGCCTTAGCTGCAACCGAAGCTCGTTCCCGCCGCCACTTTGGTGACGCTAAAGATCCACTTTTAGTTTCTGTTCGCTCTGGTGCGAAGTACTCGATGCCGGGAATGATGGAAACTGTTTTGAACATCGGCTTTAACGACGAAACCGTAAATGGTCTTGCAACCGTCACGCAAAATGAACGATTTGCCCTCGATTCATATCGCCGCCTGATTGCAATGTTTGGAAAAACTGTACTGAATATTTCTGCTGAACATTTTGAATCTGCCTTGCATCATGCAAAAGAAAACACTGGCGCAAATCACGACCACGAACTTTCTGTCGAAGATCTCCAACAGTTAATTTCAGAGTTCAAGAACATTGTTAAAGAACAAACTGGTGAAGATTTTCCGCAGGATGTTCACGCGCAGTTGGATCTTGCAATCAAAGCGGTTTTCAATTCTTGGAATACTGACCGCGCAAAACTTTATCGCCGACAAGAACACATTCCAGAAGATCTTGGAACTGCAGTAAATGTTGTGACAATGGTGTTTGGTAATCGCGGCGAAAATTCAGGTACAGGTGTTGCTTTCACACGAGATCCAGCTAGCGGTGTTTCTGGTGCGTACGGAGATTGGTTAACCAATGCACAAGGCGAAGACGTCGTGGCCGGCATTCGCAACACTGAGAAATTAGACGACATGACCAAAACGGTTCCTGACGCACACAAGCAGTTACTTGAGGTTATGACGATTCTCGAAAATCACTACCGAGACCTTTGCG
>JBEBBT010000031.1:0-7204 GCA_041158245.1 Actinomycetota bacterium
GGGCAGACCTAGCCAAATGGATGAGCCCAGATTCAGTCGTTATCGGAAAGTCCACCGTCCCCGTTGGAACCGCAGCCAAACTGAAAGCCGAAATGAGTGAAGTGGCTGGCTTTGAGGTCGACCTGATTTGGAATCCAGAATTCTTGCGCGAAGGCACGGCCCTTGAAGACACATTGCACCCAGACCGAGTTGTGATCGGTGGCGGGACACCTGCGGGCGTTTCAACCTTAAAAGAAATTTACGAACCAGTCGTTAAAGCCGGCACTCCATTTTTGGAAATGGATCTGCAAACTGCAGAACTTGTAAAGACTGCAGCGAACTCATTCTTAGCTACAAAAATTTCATTTATTAATGCAATGGCTGAAATTGCAGAAGTGTCTGGCGCTGACACTGTGAAACTTGCCGAAGCAATTGGTCTTGATGAAAGAATCGGAAAACAGTTCTTGCGAACTGGAATTGGTTTTGGTGGCGGATGTTTTCCAAAAGACATTCGCGGATTCATTTCCCGCGCTGAAGAACTGGGTGTTGGTGACGCACTTGATTTCTTACGCGATGTCGATGCGGTAAACCTTCGTCGTCGTCAACGCGTAATTGATTTACTTAACAAAGAACTTGGAACTGTTGCAGAGAAAAAGATTTTTGTGCTGGGTGCAGCATTCAAACCAAACTCTGACGACTTGCGCGACTCCCCGGCTCTTGCAGTCGCAACAAAACTATATTCGCTTGGCGCAAATGTTTTCATTCATGATCCCAAAGCTGGCGAACACGTAAAGCAAAGTAATCCTGAATTAAATGTCGTCGACAATCTTGCAGAAGGTTTCAGCATGGCAAATGCGATTGTGCTTGCAACTGAATGGGATGAATACAAACAAATAGATCCGGAAGTCAGTGGCACATTGATGGCGCAAAAAGTTGTGGTTGATGGTCGCAACGTTTTGGATGTTGAAACTTGGCGAAATGCCGGGTGGAAGATTTATGCACTTGGTCGTGCGATTGCAAATGAAGTTGGTGGACAATGAGCAAAGTAATCAAAGCTGTAATTCCGACGGCTGGAATGGGCACCCGTTTTTTGCCGGCAACTAAAGCGCTGCCAAAAGAGATGCTGCCAATCGTTGATAAGCCAGTTATTCAATACGTGGTGGAAGAAGCAGTGTCTGCAGGTTTGGTTGACATTTTGTTTGTGACTGGTCGCAACAAGAATGCACTTGAAAACCACTTCGATCGCTTTGGTGAACTTGAAACACACTTGAAAAATCGTGGAGATCAAGATTTATTGAATAACGTGATGAATGTGGCAAACCTTGCTGACATTCACTACACCCGTCAGGGAAATCCACGAGGTTTGGGTCATGCGGTTTTGCGCGGGCAAAGACACGTTGGGCGCGATTCTTTTGTGGTTTTGCTAGCTGATGATGTGATGCAGCCTGGAAATGATCTGTTGAAGCGCATGATTGACCTGCACAATTCAAAGAATGCAACGGTGATTGCACTCATGGAAGTTGATTCTTCTGAAACACACCTCTATGGATGTGCGAAAGTCGAAACCACTTCGGATGCAGATGTCGTAAAGGTGCTTGACTTAGTTGAAAAGCCCGCAGACGGAACCGCACCTTCAAACTTAGCGGTTATCGGCCGTTATGTATTGAAACCAGAAATTTTTGACGTGCTCGAAAAAACCGAAGCCGGATCAGGTGGCGAGATTCAATTAACCGATGCGCTTCGGGAATTGGCCGTAGATGAAAAAATTGCTGGCCCAGTTTTCGGAATCATTTATCGTGGACCTCGTCACGACACTGGCGACAAACTTGGATACTTAAAAGCGATTGTTGATTTCGGTTCACAGCGCGAAGACATCGGACCTGAGTTCAAAGCCTGGCTCAAGTCATTCACCAAATAGAGGGAAATCAATGGCACGCGTAAACACCTACCTAAACTTCATGGGCAACACCGAAGAAGCGTTCAAGTACTATGAAAAAGTTTTTGACAGCAAAATCACATCACTCAGCCGAATGAACGATTTCCCATCAAACGGTGGTGCAGAACTTTCAGTTGAAGATGCGAACAAAGTGATGAACGTTCAACTTCCAATTCTTGATGGCCATGTGCTCATGGGAACTGATGCACTTGAGTCAATGGGACACAAACTCACAGTTGGAAACAACTTTTCGATTTCACTAGATGTAGATACCCGCGAAGAAGCAGATCGCATTTACAACTTACTTTCAGTCAACACACCATCCGGTTCTGGAATGGGCGAAATGCCTTGGGGTGCTTATTGGGGTTCTTGCGAAGATCAGTTTGGTATTCGCTGGATGATTTCTAGTCCGCTTTAAAACTTGCCACAGAAAGGGCAAACATGAATATCGCACTTATTGTGCTTGGTTCGCTATTAGCAATCGCATCGATCGGATCAGGATTTGGAAAACTGAAGAAAGTTCCACAAGTCATGCAAAGCATGGAAGCTGTTGGTGTTAAACCAAATCAAGTTCCAGTTCTTGCTGCACTTGAAATTGCAGGCGGACTTGGTTTGATTGCAGGAATCTGGATTCAACCACTAGGTCAGTTAGCTGCTGTGTGTTTAGCACTTTACTTTGTGGGCGCAGTGTTTAGTCACTTAGCAAAGAAACATAAAGTGGCTGAATTCGGTCCGGCGTTTGCAATTCTTCTGATTGCAATTGCGGTTGCTTATTTGCAGCTGCAGCGATAACTAAACTGTTAATGAAAAGGCCCCACTTTTGTGGGGCCTTTTCATTTGCGGAGACGAGAGGAGCCGTCGTTTCACTCCTCCCAAATCCTCGCCATCCATCACGTCAAACAAATAAACCCACCAAAAGGTGGGCCTTATTTGTTTGCGGAGACGAGAGGATTTGAACCTCCGAAGGGTTTTACCCCTTACCTCATTAGCAGTGAGGCGCACTCGACCGGACTATGCGACGTCTCCTAGGTGCAGGCGCGAAGAATACCCCCTAAGAAGTAGCCCTCCCAACGCAAGTATTCACTCTCAAGATTCCCAGGTTGGCTATACTTTTGATAACGGCTGGGAGATCGATGCGGGAAGTTTTGCGTACTAAACCAGAAATTTTCAGAGCCAATATTGCTCGTAATTTCTTTAACTTCCTTGCCTTCGGACTTACCTTCTCAACCACTCTTTACCTAGCTTTTTCTCCACTTCTCGAATACAACAAATCAAATCTCTGGCTTCGAGATGGGATTAATCAACACTATCCAAATCTGTATTTCTTTCATCAATGGATGAGCGCATTTCTATCGAACATATCGCAAGGACCAACGCAGTGGTCTTGGAATCTTGGCCTTGGCGCTGATGTAATTTCAACAATGTCTTGGCCGATCATTGGTGATCCGTTTGCGTTGCTGAGTTTGTTGTTTCCGCTTTCGCGTTTAGAGACCGCAAGTATGTATATGTATTTCGCTCGGCTGCTGGTTGCAGGTGTGATCTCGTATCTCTTTATGCGCAAAGTCGGAGCAAGACCAGTTGCAGCGACTGTTGGAACTCTTGTTTATATTTTTACAACCTTTACTTTCTTTCAAACTATGAAGCATGGGTATTTTGCAAATGTTTTGGTCTTCCTACCTTTGGTGTTGTGGGGAATTGAAAGATTTTTGCGTGACCGAAAATACTTTCTTTTGGTTTTTGCGGTTTGCTTCACGGCATATTCAAACTTTTACTTTTTCTACATGATTTCGATTTTTGCAGTTCTTTATTTTTTGTTCAGATATTTCGAATTATCAAGTAGCCCAAATCGATTAAAGAATTTCATAAAGACTTCGGCGAAGTTTGTGTCTTTCTATACTTTAGGAACATTGTTGGCGGCCCCAGTACTTTTGCCATCAATCGTTGCTCTTTTTTCGACAGGCAGAGTTGAGTCCTCAAGTTTTGATCCAACTTACAGTCCGGTTTACTATTTCAAAGTCTTGTCAGAAATCTCAATGGTTGATGCATCGGGAACTGGAGTAAACCAAGGTCTATCAGCGGTAGCACTTGCGCTAATTCCAGTGATCTTTGTAAGACGCAGACAATTCTTTACTCTTAAAGCTTTTCTCTTGCTAATTCCACTCTTCATTGCCTTCCCTATTTTTGGAAGCATATTCAATGGTTTTAGCTATCCAACTGGTCGTTTCACGTTTGTAAGTGGATTGATAGTTGGCTTGGTGCTGGCAATGTTGATGTCCTCTGATGATGAATTTCGTCAGATTGACTTCATAGCGATGATTGGCGGAATCGTTAGCTATTTCGTACTCGTAGCTATATTAAAAATTGAAATTTTGCCAAACATGGGAACTTCCCTATTCATCGGCGCAATCACTATTGCCCTGCTTGCTCTGAAACGTATCGCCTCTAGTGGTCGTGACGAGAATCAAGAACGCATTTCTTTATTTCAGGACTGGAAAATGCCTTTCATCAACTGGGCAGTTCTGGGATTGGTGGTTCTCAATGTCTTTATGAGCTCGCAATTCTTTTTTGGAGTCAAATACGAGAATTCATTGGTCGAGTGGGCAGACCTTGGTCAAATAAAAAATGTCTATCTAGAGAATCCAGTTAATCTCGCTAAAGAAATCAAAGATAAAAACTTTTATCGCGTAGATAGTCAGGCATACGCTGATGGTTTTAGTGCAATGCAAGCACATGGAAACGATCCTTTAGTGGTCGGTTACCGTGGAGATAGTTTGTATGCATCAATGACCAATGGCCGTTTAAGTGAATTCATGAAAGATATCGAAAACCGCTCGGCGATGATGTCGTTCTCATACACTGGTTTTGACGACAGAGCTGCGATTCTCTCGCTGCTAGGCGTTAAGTACTACATATCCGTGCCTGAGTACGAGAATTTTGTTCCATTTGGTTTCAATGCAACTGACTATGGAATTATAAACGTTCTACATAAAAACAATTACTCTGTAGGTTTGGGTTTTGTTTATGACAAGGTTATGAAGCACTCAGAGTTCTTGAAACTTAACAGCCTTCAAAGGCAACAAGCACTCTTGAGCAGTGCAGTGATTGCCAACGAACAAAAGACAAATTTCACTGAATACACAGACAGCTCTGTTATTCTTGATTTACCGTTTGAGATTGTTTCTACACGTAATACAGCGATTTCAAATAACGAAATTTTCGTTTCCGGGAGCGACTCCAATATTCGTCTCAAGGTTCCAACTTCTTACTATTCAGAACTCTATGTCTCCTTCAAAAACTATCAATTTGAACCACAAGATTTAGCAGAGAGAGCTCAAATTGAGCTAGGTCCTCAGCCAACCAAAATCCAGCTAGATGCTTTTTATTCGGAAAATGAGCAAAGCCTTAACGAAGGTCGCATTTACAACCGATTTAGAGTTAATAGTGTTGGCAAGCGATCTTATGTTTTCCTGGAAGATTCCAACTATGAGTGGGGAAATGCCAACCAACTGGTCAATCTTGGTTTCTATAACTACACACCAAAACTGATAACTCTTGGGTTTGGTCATCCAGGTACGGTGAAATTCGATGATTTGCACATTTATGCAGTACCGATGGCGACATATGCATCTCAACTAGAAGCATTGAGAAGCGATCGACTAACTCACATTAAATTGTCCAAAGACCATGTGTCAGCTCGAATCAATTCGTCAAAATCTGGAATTTTGTATCTGAACATCCCCTACAGCGACGGGTGGAAGATCAAAGTAGACGGCAAACCAGTGAAGAGTTTCGTGGTAAACACAGCATTCACTGGCATTAATTTGACCGCTGGAAAACACTCCATTGAGATGGATTACACCACTCCAGGTCTGAGATCTGGGGTGGAGTTGGCTATTTTTAGTTTAGTTATTTTGACCCTAACGGTCCTATTCCCGAGGGTGTTACGCTTTCGAAAACGATTCATAGTCAAAGAACCAGTTGAAGATTAGGGGCATCCATGAAGGTAGTAATTCTGGCTGGTGGTTTGGGTACTCGATTAGCTGAAGAAACCTCAGTCAAGCCAAAACCCATGGTGGAAATCGGCGGCTACCCGATTCTGTGGCACATCATGAAAACCTATAGCTCCTACGGTTTTAATGATTTTATTATTGCTCTAGGTTACAAAGGTTATGTAATCAAAGAATATTTCGCAAACTATCTTCTGCATACGAGTGATATCACTTTGGATATGCAGAACAACTCATTTAGTTTCCACAATAACAATGCCGAGCCATGGAAAGTTACTTTGATTGACACTGGTGAAGCGACTATGACAGGTGGAAGATTAAAAAGACTTGCACCATACATCGATACCGACACATTCATGATGACCTATGGTGACGGAGTAGCAAACGTCAATATTAATGATTTGATTCGTTTTCATGAACATCATGGAAAACTTGCAACACTGACTGCCGTACAACCGACAGGCAGATTCGGAGCAATCGAATTGGGTGAAAACTACGAAGTTGAGTCATTTGCAGAAAAACAAATGGAAAACGATTCGTGGATTAATGGTGGATACTTCGTACTCAATAAGTCTGTACTAGAACGCATTTCTGATGATCAAACTTCTTGGGAAAAAGAACCTATGGAGTCATTAGTTAATGATCAGCAACTTGAAGCTTTTACGCATCATGGCTTTTGGCAACCAATGGACACTTTTCGTGAAAAGCTTTTGCTTGAAGATTTATGGAAGTCTGGCAATGCGCCATGGAAAAACTGGTAGAAATGAATACCAAACTTTTTAACGGGGTTTTTGCAGGCCGAAGAGTATTTGTTACAGGTCACACAGGTTTCAAGGGTTCTTGGCTAACTCAATGGCTACTCGAACTTGGTGCAGATATAACTGGGTTCAGTCTTGAGCCGGACACTGAACCATCCCTCTTCGAAGAATTGGGGTTGTCTTCAAAGATTTCCCATCACATCGGCGATATTCGAGATATCGCCAAATTAGAAGTTGCAATTAAAGAGTGTCAGCCAGAAATAATTTTGCATCTAGCTGCGCAACCCTTGGTCCGCTTGTCCTATGAAGACCCGCTTGGAACTTTTGATACAAATGTGATGGGGCTTGCCAATATTCTCCAGATTGCTTGCAGGACTTCATCGGTTAAATCATTTGTTGTAGTGACTAGCGATAAGTGTTACAACAATCTCGAAATTGATCATGCTTATAAAGAAGAAGATGCGATGGGTGGCTACGACCCTTACAGCGCAAGTAAAGGTTGTGCCGAACTCGTAACCGCATCG
>JBEBBT010000032.1:0-3351 GCA_041158245.1 Actinomycetota bacterium
GTTTTGCGAACCGCATCTAGAAAATCTTCTGCATTTGGAAAACGTTTGCGCGGATCTCGCGCGGTAGCGCGTAAGACTAGATAGTCCATCTCACTTGGAATACTTGAATTTACATTTGAAGGTTTAGGAATATCTGCGTGAACATGTTGAAAAGCTACAGCGATTGGCGTATCACCTGCGTGTGGAAGTTTTCCGGTTAACATTTCAAAAAGCACTACGCCAGCACTGTAGATATCGCTTCTCTCGTCCGCTTTACCTTGCTCAACTTGTTCTGGTGAAAGATAAGCAACCGTCCCAATTAGCATTCCTTTTGTAGTCGCCATCGATTGCGAAGTCGTGATTGCTCGTGCAAGTCCAAAGTCGGTAACTTTGATTCGTCCGTTATCACCGATGATGATGTTTTCAGGCTTGATATCTCGATGAACAAAGCCAGCTTCATGAGCGGCTGTTAGCGCTTGTAAAACTGGATCCATTACGGCTAGAGCCTGAATGGCAGTCAGAGGTCCACGTTCTTGTAGCAATTCACGCACTGTATGTCCGGGTACATATTCCATGACCAAATAAATTGCATTTACGGTGCCATCATTTCCTTGGTCGTGCACCGAAACCACGTGTTGATGCGTCAGTGAGGCAGCGGCGCGAGCTTCATGTTCAAATCGGCGAACAAAATCTGCATCCTCGGCTAGAGATGCATGCATAACCTTTACTGCTACTTGGCGATGTAAACGCAAATCTGTTGCGAAAAAGACGGTGGCCATTCCGCCTTTTGCCAAAATCCCATCGAGACGATAGCGGGCATCAAGAATGGCGCCAAGAATCTGTTCAGGGGAAGAGCTCATATTCGAATTTTACGAGCCAACTTGGCCGACCCACGCTAGATTCGGCACGTGTTTAGTAACTATGTATGGGTTTTAGTTTTTTGCCTAGTGGGTAGCGGATGGCTTGAATTCGTAATGCGTGCACGGGTTTATCGCAGATGGTTGAGATTAATTCTGGTTTTGATTCCAGTTGTACTTACGTTTGCTGCCTGGGATGCGTATGCGATTGCAAATGATCACTGGTATTTTGATTTGAATCAAATAACAGGAATATATGTTGGTTTTAACATTCCCCTCGACGAAATCCTATTTTTCATTGTAATTCCGATTTGTTCAATATTAACTCTTGAAGCAGTTAGAGCTATTCGACCAGATTTGGGAGATGAATCATGACCTACACGATGATTGGTTTACTAGCTGTGTCCAGTGCCGTTTTAATGGACTCACTAATCCTAAAGACCAAACTGGTCTCTAAAAAAATCTTTTGGTACTCATATGCGATCATTTTGTTTTTCCAGTTCGTATCAAACGGGATGTTTACTGGTTTTGGCATAGTCAAATACAACGACGCGGCAATCATCGGGGGAGATAGCCCCGCAACTGGTTCGCCTTCAATTTTTGGAGACGGCAGGCTCTTTTTTGCCCCAGTTGAGGATGTGCTTTTCGGATTTAGTCTGGTTTTGCTGTCTTTAAGCCTTTGGAAGTTTTACGAGCGGCTTGGTATTCAAAAGGAAATC
This sequence comes from Actinomycetota bacterium, assembly GCA_041158245.1. Taxonomy (GTDB): domain Bacteria; phylum Actinomycetota; class Actinomycetes; order S36-B12; family UBA5976; genus JAFMIT01. Next base: position 1,556 of record JBEBBT010000032.1, read on the forward strand.
AAGTCTGGTCCGGCTCGAGTGAACTGGTTTTCTAAGAAGTCCGACTAGTCGATTCGAATTGATCCATTAGTAGTTTCGAAAGTCACTGCCACAATTCCAGGTTCATCTGCAGATACCCATTCAACATCTACATCTTCGAGTGGATGATTGGCAGGTTCGCCTAGGTATTCACTAATTGCGTTGCTATCGCCAGAAATTTCAATTTTAGAAAGCTTTAAACCGTTCGCTTTAGCGGAAGGATGTTCTTCTTTTGAAGTGATCCATTCAACGAAGAATGGCAGCTGGGCGTCTTCTAAAGTTCCGATCACACCAAGTTGTTTCCACTTTAAATCAAAACCATCTGGGCGAGTGCGATGCCCTTGAACTGCCTCACGTCCCAACCTTTTTTCGATCGGACTCAAGTCATCGACAGCAACAACCCAACCAAGCCAGCCGCCGCCGGCTTCCGCACGCTTGCGAACCGCTTGACCAAATGGAGCTCGATCTGCTGCAGGGTGATCGAGGGCTGAAACCACTTCGAAATACATTCCACCAGCTAGTGGCAAAACAAAATTTCTAGTTCCAAAGGATGGGTGTTTTCCACCATCTACAAAACCAGCACCAAGTGATGCTCCAAGTCGCTGAATTGTGTCAGCGAGTTCACCGTGACTAACGGCGTATGAGACGTGGTCGAGACGCATAGGCAGAGATTAGGGAATAGGTTTTTCGAAGTTGCAAGCAGGTGGGGGTTTTAAGAAATTAGGCAGAGTTCTTGCGGCGGCGTGTCAATTTCACATTTATCTACCTGTACCTTAAATTTCTTCCAAGACCTTGTTGTCGCGGGAGGGGAAGCCTTCGGCAGCAAGGTCTCTTTTTATTTTCGCACCGGTGTATTTCGCAGAAGTTCTTCGGAAGTGAAGTGAGTGAAGGCAGAAACTATTTTGCGGCTATCCATTTTTATTTCGAGGCCGTGCTGCATCAAAAGGGCTAATGAATATTCGGGTTCGAGTAATATCGCATTTTTCGTGAATTCATCTGCTTTTTTGAGGTCTCCAACTCCAAAAAATATTGCAGCATACAAACAGTTAAAAACATGGTTGTTGTAATTTAATTTGGACTCTAAAAACTTATCAAAGATCCGCATCCAAGCATTATGGGATTCTGGATTGATGGAAAGATGATTTAGAACGCAGTCTCTAATAGCCAGATCGTCAAGTGAATTGCGCATGGATTGTTCATCTTCAAATTTAAAATCATTGTTGTTCATTTGGGTTGACACCTGATTCAACAGATTTAACCAGGTCAACCAAATTTGATGTCTTTGCTCAATCGCATCAAGTTCGAGGTTGGCCGTATTCAGTGGGCGTCCGTCTTTGGGGCAACATTCTTGATTTTTGCAAAAGTATGACCACCATTTTTCTCTAGTAACTAGTAGGGCATCTAGGGGGTTATGCTTTTCAAAATCAAATTTTTTGGCCAAGTTTCGGGCATTTGATTCATCTTCTGCCCGGCAGATAACTACCATTTTTAGGCATTCCTCAGTTGGAGCTAAAAAGGGTATGGACCAATCAATTTCTTCTACGGTGCTAGAAGGTGAGACTTGTTCGATACCTATGGCTAGGTCTTCGCGACTGAGCCAAACCGTAAGTAGATCTTCACTCGCCAAGTCTGGAAATTGATCAGCGAGATTTTTCAGCATTTGCCCAGGACCTTTGATATGTGGACGCTCAACAATTTCAATCCATTTTCTAGTCGGGCTAGTTAACTGCTGTGCATTTTCAGGATTCATTAATTTTTCCTAATTCAATAAGTGGGTA
>JBEBBT010000033.1:0-9476 GCA_041158245.1 Actinomycetota bacterium
CAAAGACTTAGCTTTGCTAAACATTATTCCTTCTGACGTTTATCCACATGCAAGTGAAACCATCGATTTGATGCAAAAACTGATTTCGTTATTAATGGAAAAAGGATTTGCCTACGTAGGTAAAGATGGTTCGGTTTATTTCGCCGCCCAAAAGTTTGCGGAGTATGGATCATTGAGTGGAAATCGTTTAGAAAACTTGAAACCTGGTCACAGGTTTGAAGGTGCAGTAGACGAAAACAAAAACTTTCACGCAGACTGGGCGCTTTGGAAAATTGCACCCGACACCCGAAGCGAACTGGTTTGGGATTCGCCTTGGGGTAAAGGTTTTCCTGGCTGGCATGTTGAATGTAGCGCAATGAGTTTGAATCACCTAGGTTCTAATGTGGATGTTCACACTGGCGGAATCGATTTGCGTTTCCCCCACCATGAAGACGAGCGCGCGCAAAGCAATGCGGCTACGGGGCAGGAAGTTGTAAAGCACTGGGTGCATGCCGAGCATTTATTGTTTGAAGGTCGCAAAATGGCTAAATCCACTGGCAATGTGGTGCTGCTATCTGACGTGATTGCAAAAGGTTTTGATCCACTTGCCCTACGGCTAGCTTTCATGCAAGGTCGCTATCGAACTCAGATGGATTTGAGCTGGGATGCGATTAAGGCAGCAAATACGCAGATTGAAAAATGGCGGACTAAAGCGCAATCTGCAACCGATTCTGGTTTCCCGCAAGATTTGGAAAAAGCTTTCACCGATTTTGTCCTCGATGACTTGGACACTCCAAGAGCAATTGCTGTGATCCGCGAAGCTGAAAAAACTTTGAAAGAAGAAGTGTTTGCAGATTTCTTAATTTGGGCTGATTTATTTCTCGGTCTTGATTTGGATAGAGCGCCAATCACCGTGGAAATTCCAGCGGAGGTTTACGAGCTAGTTGAAAAGCGAAACGAAGCAAGAGCGGCCAAAGATTGGGCAGCAAGTGACAGTTTGCGAGATCAAATATCTGCGCTTGGTTTTGCGGTTAAAGACACTGCTAACGGAACTGAAATAACTACACTTTAATTAAGCTAGTAAATCAGTTTCGTACTTTTGGCCACTAGGTACTTTTAATTCTCCGCTTACCAACCGATAATGCTCGGTGCCATAGAAATCTTCACCCAATAGTTCAAACGCCGCAAAGAAACCGTCTTCAATATCAATTTGGGTGCCATGTGCGCGTATTGCTGCTTTCTTCTTTGCAACTTGATTAGGTAAAACTAATTTTGTGGTAACAAGTTCGTCATCTGTTAAGAATGGAATGTCGCCAGGTGACATTTCTAAGAAATCGTGAGTTGCACCCATGTCCCGAAGTTTCTGCATTGCATCAGCCATCTCCCCGCGCGGAGTTGTATTCCAATAAATTTTTGGAATTTGCCATGGCTCACCAAGTTCGAGTTTGAATCCGCGTAACCCCGCTAGTTGAGCGGCATGCATTGCAACTCTATGGGTTTGAATGTGGTCTGGATGCCCATAGCCACCAAACTCGTCGTAAGTAACTAGAACCTTTGGCTTAAGTTCTCGAATAATCTCAACAAGGTGCAAACTCGCTTCAAGTAAATCTGCTTGCCAAAAGCAATCGGCTCGGTTGTTACTTGGCTCCCCCATCATTCCGCTATCACGATATTTTCCAAAGCCACCGAGGAATCTGTGGTCTTTAACCCCAAGTGCTGCCATCGCATTCTCTAGCTCTACCTTGCGGTGCTCACCTAATTTGTCGGTGGCAGCAGCAGCCAAGTGGGCTAGATCTGAGATTAAAACTTCACCCTCTTCACCAGCAGTGCAGGTAACCAGAGCAACGTGGTGGCCAAGTTCGGCGTAGTGGGCCATAGCCACGCCATTGTTGATGGTTTCGTCGTCTGGATGTGCGTGGACAAATAACATTGCTGAAGTCATATGCCGAGCCTAGTTGCAGCGGTTCATACGGCAAGATTTACTCCATGACCAATTGCGAATGCCGAAAAATCGATAACCACTTCCCTGAACGCGCCGCCATCACCGGGAATTTTCGAAAAGGTGCACCGAGAAGTTTTGTTGTTAACAATGCCAGCAAACGTGTTGGATTTGTTAGAACCGATGGACCCAACACAGCTCAGTTAGATTTGTGGGTAGTTGAAAATCTTGATGGCAGTCCGACTGAGAGATGTGTGGTTAAAGCCAAAGACTTATTTAGCGATAACGAGAACTTAAGTCCTGCTGAGCGCGCTCGTCGTGAGCGACTACGCGAATCGGGTGCGGGCATCACCGCGTTTAGTACAGATACCCAATTCACTGCAGTTGTATTTGCGCTCTCTGGGCAACTTTGGCATGTAACAATCGATGGCAAATCCAATCGAGTTGGACAATATGAATCAGTGGTGGATCCGCGATTAAGTCCCGATGGAAAGTTAATTGCCTTTAGTGAAGGTGCGGATTTTGTCGTTGTTGAGATAAGCGGAAAAGAAATTTTCCGTAAGCCTCCTGAAGGTGAATACATCTCGTACGGTTTAGTGGATTTCATTGCAGCCGAAGAGTTGGGTCGATATCGCGGACATTGGTGGAGTCCAGACAGCAATCAAATCTTGTTTGAAAGAAATGATGAGTCAAATGTTGACATTCGTTGGATTGCTGATCCAACTTTTCCAGAGTCTGAAGCTCGGCCACATAAATACCCATCAGCAGGAAGCAATAACCCTGAAGTTGGATTGTTTGTGCTCGAAATTTCAACAGGGAAAACCACTGAGCTTTTATGGGATAAGAAAAACTTCGAATACCTAGGACAAGTCTCATGGGGGAAGTCAGGCGCACACATCAGCGTTTTAAACCGCGCCCAAACCAAAATGGTCGGCTACACCATTCAAGAAGAAAAACTTGTCGAAATTTATCAAGCGAACGATGAAGCTTGGCTTGATGCCGATACGAACTTCCCTGCGGTAAAAGCAAATGGCGAGATTTTCACCAAAGAAGATGCTTTGAAAATTGCTGGGGTTGAACCTCACACCTTATCTGCATTGAATGAAAACTCATTCATCATTGGACACTACAACGAACCATGGCAATTTCAATTCACCAAATTTGGATTTGATGGATCAAAGACAGAACTCTCTCTTAGCGATGGGTACGCGGGTGGAATATTTGACGGTGAATACGGAGTTGTAATTCAGCATTCATTAGATCTGCCAGTAGCCAAGTATTTGGTTGTCAAAGCTGGTGAAACCGTTTACGAAATCGAAACTTTCGCAGAGGTACCAAGCGTGAATGCAAAACCAATAATTGCATCTGTCAGTGATCGTGCATTACCAACCGCGGTATTTTTCCCAGAAAATCACCTACTAGGCAGCCACAAACTTCCAGTAGTGGTCTCTATTTATGGCGGACCTCATCACAGCGAAGTAATCGCTGCTCGCTCGCCATTTGCTGGAGATCAGTGGCTAGCAAATCAAGGCTACGCAGTAGTCGTCATAGATAACGCCGGCACTCCTGGAAAAGGCGGGGCTTGGGAACGCGAAGTTAAGAATGATTTGACTGAAGTGATTTTGCAAGACCAAGTTAAGGGTTTGCAAACAATCTTTGCTCAATATCCAAATGACATGGATGAAAATCGAGTTGGAATAAACGGCTGGTCATTTGGTGGGTATTTGAGTGCATTGGCAGTTTTGGATCGGCCAGATGTTTATCACGCAGCCTGGGCAGGTGCTCCAGTTACAGACTGGCGACTGTATGACACTGCCTACACAGAGAGATACCTCGGTAATCCAAATGAAAATCCAGAAGTTTATGAAAGTCAATCTTTGATCAAGAAAGCACATAAATTGACTCGGCCATTAACTTTGATTCATGGCTTAGCGGATGACAACGTTTTGGCTGCACATTCATTACAGCTTTCAGGGGCTTTGTTGGCTGCCGGTAAACCGCACAACTTCATCCCGCTTGCTGGAGTATCGCACATGACCCCGCAAGTGGAAATCACAAAAAACCTGATGTTGTTGATGCGAGATTTCTTCGACGCTAATTTATAAATTATTTTTATAGTTTATTCAGCGACAAAGTCACGTCCAGTAGTTGGCCCTGATGCTTCTGGGCGTTCAACTGGAATGGAACTTGGTGGCATCGCTTTATCGCTATGCGGGCGACGAATTTCAACAACTTTTTGCAGATTCACTTGTGGGAAGTGGCAAGCAACTTTGTGGCCTGGTGCAATTTCACGAAGTTCAGGCATTTCGCTTGTGCACTTATCTTGCGCAAACGCACAACGAGTTCTAAATACACATCCAGATGGCGGATTGATTGGGCTTGGCAGGTCACCTTGCAAAAGAATGCGTTCGCGTTGCGATTCAGCAACAGGATCTGGAAGTGGAACCGCTGACAACAATGCTTGGGTGTATGGATGTTGTGGTGCAGCATACAAAGTATCGCGGTCAGTAATTTCCATGATGTGGCCGAGGTACATAACTGCAACTCGGTCAGAAATGTGTCGCACTACAGATAAATCGTGTGCAACGAATAAATATGAAAGATTAAATTCTTTTTGGATGTCGTCCAAAAGGTTCACAACCTGAGCTTGGATCGAAACGTCAAGTGCCGAAACTGGTTCATCCAAAACAATGAAGGATGGGCGAAGCGCAATTGCACGCGCTACGCCAATACGCTGACGTTGACCACCAGAAAATTCGTTTGGATAACGGTTGTAGTGCTCAGGGTTTAGACCCACACGTTCCATTAATTCTTGAACAGCTTTTTTGACGCCACCTTCAGGCCTAACACCTTGAATTTCAAATGGTGCTGAAATAATTTTTCCAACAGTATGGCGTGGATTTAAAGATGAATAAGGGTCTTGGAAAACCATTTGCATACGTGTGCGCAACGGACGAAGCTCTTTACGCGAAGCCTTAGTGATGTCTTGGCCTTCAAAAACAATCTTTCCGCCAGTTGGAGCTAGTAAGCGAATTGCGGTACGACCAGCTGTCGATTTACCGCAACCTGATTCACCTACTAGGCCAAGGGTTTCACCTTGCATTAGGTCAAACGATATGCCGTCAACAGCTTTCACATCGCCAGTCTTAACTGTTCGCAAACCAGTTTTCATAACTGGGAAATACATTTGCAGATCGGTTACCGACAAAATTGGTTCAGTCATTAGTTCCCACCTGCAAGACGTTCTTTAGCAACTGCGATGCGGCCGGCGCTATCTAGATGGCATCGCACATCATGGCCCGGACGAGTTTGAAGTAGGTCTGGCATTGTGGTTTCACAAATATCTCCAGAAACCCTAGCTTTTGCAAAGCAACGAGGTGCGAAAGAGCAACCAGCTGGCAAACGCAAAAGTGAAGGTGGCTGGCCCTCGATTGGTAGCAATCGATCGGAAACTTGATCTAGTCGTGGAGCCGAACTCAAAAGTCCAACTGTGTAAGGCATTTCAGGACGATAAAAAATGTCATTCACAGTTCCGCGTTCTACAACGCGACCTGCGTACATAACCATGACATCGTCTGCAACTTCAGCCACTACTCCGAGGTCGTGAGTGATCACAATGACTGCAGAGTTGAATTCTTTTTGCACATCTTTAATCAAAGTAAGAATCTGAGCCTGCACTGTTACGTCTAGTGCAGTGGTTGGTTCGTCTGCAATTAATAGAGACGGGTCGTTGCAAAGTGCCATTGCGATCATTGCGCGCTGACGCATACCGCCTGAGAACTGGTGTGGATAGTCCTTTGCGCGTTTTGCCGGCTCTGGGATTCCAACTCGGTCAAGCATTTGAATAGCGTGGTCGAAAGCAACCTCATCAGATACATCGTTATGAACTTTGTATGCCTCAGCTACTTGATCGCCAACGCTAAAGAATGGGTGGAGCGAAGACATTGGATCTTGGAAAATCATTGCCATTTCATGACCGCGATATTTTCGAACAGTTTCATCATCGGCAGTGATTAGGTTTTTACCATCAATAATTACTTCACCAGTAATTTTGGCATGCTTGCGATTTAACAAACTCATAATTGCAAGACTGGTGACAGATTTACCTGAACCCGATTCACCTACGATGCCAAGAGTTTTTCCGCGTTCGATGTTGAAAGAAACGCCATCAACTGCCTGCACCAACCCATCATCGGTTGGGAATGCAACTCGTAGGTCTTTAACTTGTAGATAACTCATTTCAACCGCACTCTCGGGTCGATGACGGAGTACAGAATGTCAACAATCAGGTTTGCCACAACAATAAATGTCGCAGCAAGCATGGTAGTTCCAACAATCACAGGTAAGTCGTATTCAATAACTGATTGAATAGTTAAGCGGCCAAGACCTGGAATGCTAAAGATTTTTTCAGTTACGACCGCGCCACCAAGCATGAAAGCTAAGTCCATAGCAGCAAGTGTGGTCAGCGGTGAAAGTGCTGGGCGCAAAGTGTGACGCCAAAGAATTGTTTTTTCTGGCAAACCTTTTGCTCGAGCTGTGCGTACGAAATCTTCAGAGCCAGTTTCAAGTACAAATCCACGTGTTAAACGCGCGTAGATTGCCAAACCTGGCAAAGCCAAAATGATCCAAGGTAAAAGCATGGTCATAAAGAATTTAGGGAAATCTTGATACGGCTCGTAGTAATCCGGTGGTGGAATTAAACCGAATTTTCCAATCAAGAATGTGAGTGCCATCTGACCGGTTAAGAAAGTTGGCATAGATGTTGCAAAAACCGTAAGTACATTGATGATGTGGTCTGGGGCACCACCGCGACGGCGTGCAGCCCAAATACCAAGCAATACACCGGTTCCAACCCAGAGGGTTACAGAGCCGAGTGCAAGCCAAATTGTTGGTGGTAGTGCAGTAATTAGAAGTGAAGTTACACATTCTTGTTTGAAGAATGAATAACCAAGTGCAGGAGCTGGGCAAGAAAACGCTGCGACACCATGTCCGTATTCACGACCACTAACAATTCCTTGCAGGAACTTTAAATACTGTTCCCAAAGCGGCAAGTCATAGCCAAGTCGAATTCGGTTGGCTTCAATTACATCTGCGGTGCAGTTCTTACCGCAAGTCAATGAAGCTGGATCGAAAGGTAATGAAGCGAACAACACGAAAACTACAAGGCTGATTACAAAAAGCAATGCCAGCGCATATAGCGATCGTCTAAGAATATAAATTCCCACGCTTCACCTTTCTTAAGATTTTTCAAGGTGGTGGGTTGGCAGCCAAAGCTGCCAACCCACCATTTTTTGAATGGTTATTTCTTAACGCCGATGTCGTTAAATCCTGGGCAACCGTATGGAGCCCATAGATAAACGCCGGTCAAGTTAGAACCCCAGTGGTACTGAGTCTTTGTGAAAAGACCTGGAAGTACCCACATTTGATCCATAACGAATTGGTTCAAAGCAGCCCATTGTTCACCTTGTGAGGCGCGGTCTGGGTTTGCCTTTGCTGCATCAACAAGGGCTTTGAATTCTTCGTACTTAGGATCGTATTGAGCACGGCTAACATCGAAGCCACCGTTTTCAATAAATAGTGGTGGGATAACTGTTGAAGCATTCAACCAGTCTGGACCCCAACCTGCAGCTGATAGATCGCCCTGAGTTTCAGGGTTCAAAATCACACCGTAGTAAGAACCACCATCGATGAAGTTAGCTTCCAACTTGATTCCAGCCTTTGCAAGTGCTTCTTGAGTAATTGCAAAGCCTTGACGGCTGACATCGCTGTCTACGTAGTCACGGGTAATACCTTCGGTAGTTACACGCTTGTACTCGTCTGGGCATTCAGTCTTAGCTTGATTCATAAGCTCAATAGCTTTTTCTGCGTTTCCTTCTGGCTTAGCATCTTCGTATCCAGTGACTGCTTTGTAGTCAGTTGGCAATGTTGCTGGCTTGATCACACCGTCAGCGAAGTCGCCACCGAATTGTGAACCGCCACCAAGTGCACGAAGTGCTTCGCGGTCAGTTGCGTAGAAGACAGCTTGGCGAATTGGCAAGCAGGTCATCTTTGAAACGTTGATAGCTGTGTAAGTCACGTAAATGTCGTAGTCATTTAGACGACGGTTTTCCATGTCTGCACTGCTGAAAACTGCTTCTAGATTATCTGGGTAGATACCATCAAGGCTAAGTGCTGTTTTACCAGGACCGGTACCGTTGATGATGTATTCGTCAATACCTTTTTCATCCTGAGCAAACTTCACAACAACCTTGTCTGGCAATGCTTTACGGAAATCATCAGAATCTGGATTCCAGTTTTCATTGCGGACCAAGTTAAGTGACTTGCCTGGTGTGTAGCTATCGATCTTGTATGGGCCTGAAGAAACAATGTTCTGGTCATACGCTTCACCAACGTTGCCGCCTTCATCCAATGGAACTGGTGAGAAGGTAAGCAATGCAGTGGTGTAGTTGAAGTCAGCCATTGGAGTGTTCAAGTGGAAAGTGATTGTCTTTCCATCTTCTGAACATTCAACAGCTTGATCGAACAATGCTTGTTGTTCTGCAGTTGCTTCGTATGGACCTGGGTAAGCAGCTGCGCCACCTTCAATGTCCAAGAAAGCTTCAGCGAATGCAGGGCCGTCAGTTAGGTCTGCTGCGTAGCTGCGGCTTACGCCGTATGCAACTTCAGCACAGGTGATTGGTGAACCATCTTCGAAGGTAACTCCATCACGAAGTGTGAATGTCCAGGTCTTCAAGTCTTCACTTGGAGTTCCGGTGTCGGTTGCAAGGTCAGCAACTAGTTCAGTTCCAGCAGCACCTTCAGCGGTGTTGTAAGAAACGAGTGAACGGGTTAGGTAAGTGACAGAAAATGCCAAATCCTGACCGGTGTAGTTACGTTGTGGATCTAGGTGCAAGAACTTTTCAGCGTGTGTCAGATAGGTAACAGTTCCACCCTTACCATCATCTGTCGAGCTGCTGCTGCATGCTGAAACCAACAAAGCAGACACAGCCAACACGGCGCTGATTTTCACACCGAGTTTCTTTCGTGCCATTTTCTCTCCTAACACGATGCGAATGTCTTTCATTCGCATTTTCTAGATGCACTCGATCGATGCACACCTAGACACTTCTAAACCTCGCGGCTTAGAAATTATTTATTTCTTTCTAGTTTCGGATCAAATGCATCCGAAACGCCAGTTCCTACCAAGTTCAACGCTGTAACCAAAATAATCAAAGTGGTCGCAGGAATTAGGAAGTAAGTTGGAACGGTATAAGCCTTCGCCACAGCCATCTCAAGCATCACACCCCAAGAAGGCATTGGCTCTTGAATACCAATGCCCAAGAATGAAAGTGCAGCTTCCGTGGTCAAAAAGCCTGGCAAAGACAAACTCAAAAAGATAATTGCTTTTGGCCAAAGACTTGGTAGCAATTCTTTGAAAATAATTCGACGGTGAGATGCACCAAGTGATTCGGCAGCTAATACGAATTCGCGTTCACGCAAAGACAAAACATCAGAACGAATCAAACGAGCCAGACCTGCCCAACCAAAAATAGTTAGCAATAGAACTAGCAAGATGATG
>JBEBBT010000034.1:0-5644 GCA_041158245.1 Actinomycetota bacterium
CCATAACGATGGTTGACATTGTGTCAGTCGCAACAAGCGAAATGATGTCATACATGTCGTTGAGTGTGAAAACAAAAATAGTGGCTGCAAACGCAAACGCAATCATGATTTGAATTAGCAAAGAGCGGATTGCAAAAGCGAATCCGAATTGAAACGCGCTTGGAGTTGAACGCCAAAGATTGACGAGTAGTGAATGTGGCGATTGCGGTTTAACAACGAAGTTGGTTCGCTCACCCGCATTCGTGTAATTGCGTTTTTCAGCTGGGCCAATCTCGCCAGGAGATCGCAAGATTCCCCAAAGAGTTCCAGCGAGTGCCCACAGCCCTGAATGGATTAGCACCCGGCTGGCATTGATATCAGCGACAGTGGCGGCAAAGGTAGAGACAATTAGCGCAAGCACTGCATAACTGACCATCATCGATCCGATGAGAATCAGAACACCAGCCAAATTAGTAATCAATGATGAGCGCACTGCCCACTGGGTGGCTTTCTTCAAAAGCCACATTGAAACAAATGTGAGCACTAGTGGTGGAATTGAAAATGCCAAGCCGCCAGCAGCCACAGGAATTGAATGCGCAAGCAATATCACTGCAAAGGATGCATAGATTGAGTTTGCGTAGTCAGTGCTTGAGTCAGCCGTGGTAATCCAAATTAAAGATGTAAGAAAAATCGCAGCAAAGATTGTGATTACCCAAGCCCAAGCCGAAGCAATAAGCGCTGCCAATGGAAGTGGCCAAGCAAGTTGTGACTCTGGCAATTCAACAACACGCGCAGCGTCTTTGAACTTTGCGCCGTTTTGTCGCTTAGGTAGTTTCACAAAACTATTGTTACTTGAGGTTCTGCATCACTTCGCGCATTAGGCGGGCAGTTTCGGATGGAGTTTTTCCAACCTTAACTCCGACTGCTTCCAACGCTTCTTTTTTCGCCTGCGCAGTTCCAGATGAACCAGAAACAATCGCACCAGCGTGACCCATGGTCTTTCCTTCTGGTGCCATGAATCCTGCAACATAACCAACTACTGGCTTTGTGATGTGTTCTTTGATGTATGCAGCGGCGCGTTCTTCGGCATCGCCACCAATTTCACCAATCATCACAATTGCATCTGTTTCAGGATCATCTTGGAAAGCTTGCAAGCAATCGATGTGTGTGGTGCCGATGATTGGATCGCCACCGATTCCAACTGCAGTTGAGAATCCGATGTCGGAAAGTTCAGCCATCATTTGGTAGGTCAAAGTTCCAGACTTTGAAACAAGACCGATGCGACCCTTCTTAGTGATGTCACCAGGAACGATTCCAACACTAGATTCCTCAGGGCTGATAAGTCCTGGGCAGTTAGGTCCGATGATGCGAGTTTTGCCCTTGTTTTGCGCATATTGGAAGAAGTAGGCCGAGTCATGCACTGGCACACCTTCAGTGATCACAACGCAAAGTGGAATCTCAGCATCAACAGCTTCGATTACTGCACCCTTTGTGAATTTTGGTGGCACGAAAACAACCGTAACGTTTGCACCGGTTGCATCCATTGCTTCTTTTACAGAATTAAAAACTGGAACGCCATCAACTTCTTGGCCACCTTTACCTGGTGTTACACCGCCAACAATTTTGGTGCCGTCGCCAATCATGAGCTTTGTGTGCTTGCCGCCGACTGAACCGGTCATGCCCTGAACAATTACGCGACTTTCTTTATTGATGAAGATTGTCATTATGCATTCGCCCGCTCTGCAGCACGGTCTGCCGCTTCGTCCATAGTTTCTACAAGTTCAATTACTGGGATTCCGCATTCGCGAAGGATGCGACGTCCTTCAGGTGCATTGTTTCCATCGAGGCGGCAAACAATTTGCTTGGTAACTTTCTTGCCTTGCTGTTCGAGAATTCCAACAGCTTGAATAATTCCGTTTGCAACCTGTTCGCATGCAGTGATGCCGCCGAATACGTTTACAAAAACTGATTTAACGCCTGGATCGGTAAGAATGATGTCTAAACCATTTGCCATAACTTGTGCGTTTGCACCGCCACCGATGTCTAGGAAGTTTGCGGCAGTTACGTTTCCATGCTTTTCGCCCGCGTAAGCCACAACATCCAAGGTGGACATAACTAAGCCAGCGCCGTTACCGATGATTCCAACTTCGCCATCTAGTTTGACGTAGTTGAGATCGTTTTCTTTTGCACGCAATTCGATTGGGTCAACATTTGCAGTGTCTGCAAATTCAACGTGATCTGGATGGCGGTAGGCAGCGTTTTCATCCAAAGTCATTTTGCCGTCAAGTGCAACCACTTGTCCGTCTGCAAGTTTTGCAAGTGGATTCACTTCAACCAAAGTTGCATCTTCTTTAATAAGTGCATACCAAAGCCCAACCAAAATCTTTTCAATTTGTGGCGCAACTTCCGCTGGGAATTTCGCAGCGGTGACAATCTCATTTGCTTTAGCCGGGGTGCAACCTTCGATTGCATCAACGGCGATTTTTGCAAGCGCTTCTGGTTTGGTGCGCGCAACTTCTTCAATGTCCATTCCGCCTTCAACACTTGCCATTGCAAGGTAGGTGCGGTTTGCGCGATCTAGAAGGAAAGACACGTAATACTCTTCAGCGATCGCTGATGCTTCAGTTACTAAAACTTTTTTAACAATGTGGCCTTTAATATCGAGACCCAAAATGCCCTTGGCCTTTTCGAGTGCATCGTCGTGGCCTTCAGCGACCTTGACACCGCCAGCCTTACCGCGGCCACCCATTTTCACCTGAGCTTTGATGACTACTTTGCCACCAATATCAGTTGCGGCTTTTGCCGCTGCTTCAGCGGTGTTGACTACCTGTCCACCAATAACTGGGACACCATGACGGCCAAATAAATCTTTGGCTTCGTATTCGTATAAATCCACGAAATCTCCTCAATTGAGGAGGCAAACCTACCCGCCCGCCTTGGGCGCGAGGAGGGCGACTTGAGTTAGTGATTTGTCAGAGGTTTAGTACCAAGCACGACGAAGGAAGTGCTTCCAAGCGTGCTTTGGTGTGCCGTAGCGAACCTTGATGTACTTAGCACCAAGTTGAATCTGAATCTCCGGATGCTTGCGGAACTGCTTGAGGCTAAAGCCATTTGCCGCAATCGCCTTTTTGTTCAGCTGTGGGATTTCCACGTAGTAATTGCGATATCCAAGTGAACGATATTTCCAAGCAGATTCTTTGCCCCACAACTTCAGGAGGTAGCCGTATTGCTTCTTGCTCCAGCCGTAACGCTCTTTGATGTGAAGCTTTGCGTACCACTTGGCATAGGCCGGGGTTTTGTGAAACTTCTTGTTTTGCTTCGGAGCAAGATTTCTAACTACCGAAATCGACTTCTTGTCGAGTTTCTTGAAAACTTTTAGCGCCTCTGGGCCACGCATAACCATCAAAATTTCGAGTGGGGTGCCCTTTGGAGTTTCTTCAGAAGTCTCGGAACCTTCATCGGTTGGTTCTTCTGTGGATTCGCCAGTTGGTTCCTCAGTTGATTCATCTACCGGAGTATTTGGATCATCAACCACAACAACTGGATCAGTTGTGACATCCTCAGCAAATGCTGGAGTCAAGGTTGCCGACAAAAGCGCTGCGATTAAAAACGCCACTGACGCCATCGAAAGGGCTCGAATTGGTTTACGAGTCATGGGGTTACCGTGCCGTTATAAACCTGTGGAGCGCAACTCCAAACACCCTAGGTTTTCCACATTTTTGACCATTTAACCCTTAAGTTTTCCGACTTTTCGGACATTTTAGGGTGTGGAGCGTCACAGAGAAATGTCCTCCAGCATGTCTGTCACAAGCGCAGCAATCGGAGATCTTTCACTTCTGGTCAATGTCACGTGGGCGAATAGCGGATGACCTTTTAGCTTTTCCACCACCGCTACCACCCCGTCATGCCGGCCAACTCGAAGGTTGTCGCGCTGTGCCACATCGTGAGTTAGAACAACTCGGCTGTTTTTGCCAATTCTTGAAAGTACGGTCAATAAAACATTGCGTTCGAGCGACTGTGCTTCGTCAACAATGACAAAAGCGTCATGCAAACTGCGGCCGCGGATGTGAGTTAAAGGCAAAACCTCAAGCATTCCGCGTTCAACGATCTCATCCACCAGTTCACCTGATGCCACCGCACCCAAAGTGTCATAGACCGCCTGCCCCCATGGATTCATTTTCTCGGCTTCACTGCCAGGCAGGTAGCCAAGCTCTTGCCCACCAACCGCATACAAAGGTCTGAAAACAATTACCTTGCGATGGCTTTGCCTTTCCATCACCGCTTCCAACCCGGCGCAAAGTGCAAGTGCGCTTTTGCCGGTTCCGGCTTTACCGCCTAAAGAGATGATTCCGATCTCTTCATCAAGAAGTAAGTCCAACGCAATTCTTTGTTCGGCACTTCGACCATGGATTCCAAAAGCTTCGCGGTCGCCACGGACTAACTTGATTTCTTTCGATGGTAAAACTCGGGCAAGGGCGCTGCCTCTTGAACTTTGCAAAACCAAACCAGTGTGAACTGGGAAGTCTTTAGCTTTATCTAAATAGAAGGACTCACCTTCATAGAGTTTTGAAATTACTTCATCGCCAACATGAAGTTCAGCAGTTCCAGTCCAACCGCTATTGACTGCCAATTCCGCGCGATATTCCTCGGCATCTAAGCCAGCACTTGATGCTTTAACCCGCATCGGCAAATCTTTGGTGACTACAACTACATCGTTGCCTTCGTTTGAAAGGTTTTTTGCCACCGCCAAAATTCGGGTGTCGTTGTCATTGAGTCTCAAACCAGCTGGCAAAGATGTGTCGTCAGTGTGGTTTAACTCGACATGAATTGTGCCGCCAGCATCACCAACCGAAATAGGTTCGTCAAGTCGACCGTATTTGATTCGAAAATCATCTAGTAATCGCAATGCAGATCTAGCAAAGAATCCAAGCTCTGGATGACTGCGTTTTGATTCGAGTTCCGCCAAAACCACAACCGGCAAAACCACGGAGTGTTCTGCAAATCGCAACATTGCATTTGGGTCAGATAAAAGTACTGAGGTGTCGAGCACGTAAGTTTTTCTACCAGCCACCAGTTTTTGCTTCGCTTTAGGACTTGATTTTGCAGATTGCTTTTTGGTCGCAGGGGAAGTTTTCTTGGTGGTTGGTGGCACTCAAGCTCCTAACACGCTGTCGGGTGTGTCTAGACACTATTGCCGAGAGTGTTTGACCCTTGTGCGCCACGCCGAATCGATAAGTGAACTGATATTGAAAAGTAAAGTTAAAAATTAACTGCCATAACGACGTTGGCGAATTCCATAATCTCGAATTGCCCGCAAGAAATCAATCCTTCGAAAGTCTGGCCAATATGCCTCGCAGAACCAGAACTCAGAATGTGCAGTTTGCCAAAGCAAAAAGCCCGAAAGTCTTTGCTCTCCAGATGTTCGAATCACTAAATCTGGATCGGGCTGCCCTTTGGTGTAGAGGTGATTTTCAATGGCTTCCGCGTTGATCATTGCGGCAATTGCTTCAGGAGAATTTCCTTTGGCGCCTTGCTCGCGAATGTAAGCACTCACTGCATCTACAACTTCTTGCCGGCCGCCATAACCAACTGCCAAATTGACTTGCATCTTTTGATTCTTTGAGGTGGCAGATTCAGCGTCTTTAAGTGTTTGCTGAACTTTTTG
>JBEBBT010000035.1:0-9135 GCA_041158245.1 Actinomycetota bacterium
TTCTGAAACAGAGTTCGAATGCATAATTGCTTGAGTCAATTTATGAATGCTTAAATCAACATAAGCCGAAAATCGCTTGATTTCAGCAAGTTCAATCAACTCATCGAAATCTTCAAAATGGTGGTACATCGAACCCTTTGAAACCTTTGATATTTCGAGAATTTGATCAAGGGTTATGGCCTCGATTGGGTGCTGATCTAGTAGTTCGACAACAGTTTCGAGCAATTTAGCCTTTGTAGGGTGGACTCGCCCTTCAACTTTTGTGCGCATAAGTAGTAACTTACTGCCAACGACAATCTTGGAGAAGATTTATGACTCTGGTAGAGCATTGGGTTTCAGGTAAGACATTCAAATCAACATCCGACCGTTTCGGCGAGGTTTTTGATCCAGCGCTAGGTATTGCTACCAAACAGGTTTCATTTGCATCCGTCGATGAAGTTCGTACCGCAGTCGAGACTGCAAAGACCGCCTTTGCTTCCTGGTCACAAACTCCATTGGCCGTTCGCCAACAAGTGATGTTTTCATTTCGTGAACTTCTCAATGCCCGCAAAGGCGAGTTGGCTGAAATCATTACTTCTGAGCATGGAAAAGTCGTATCTGATGCTTTAGGTGAAGTAACCCGCGGCTTGGAGGTTGTTGAGTTCGCGTGCGGAATCGCTCACCTATTGAAAGGTGATCACACAGTTAACGCTTCAACTGGTGTTGATGTGCATTCAACACGTGAGGCAGTAGGCGTAGTAGGCATCATCAGCCCATTCAATTTCCCAGCCATGGTGCCAATGTGGTTTTTCCCAATCGCAATTGCAGCTGGGAACACTGTAGTTTTAAAACCAAGTGAAAAGAATCCATCTGCAGCAATTTGGATGGCACAGCTGCTTAAAGAGGCTGGACTACCTGATGGTGTTTTCAACGTCATTAATGGTGACAAAGTTGCGGTTGATGAACTTCTAATCAATCCAGACATTGCAGCAATTTCATTTGTTGGTTCAACACCAATTGCCAAGTATGTGTATGAAACCGGAACTGCAAATGGCAAGCGAGTCCAAGCATTGGGTGGAGCAAAAAATCACATGCTGGTTTTGCCAGATGCTGATTTAGATTTCACAGCAGATGCAGCCGTTAATGCTGGATTTGGTTCAGCCGGTGAACGCTGCATGGCGATTTCAGTTTTGGTAGCGGTTGAACCAGTTGCAGATCCTTTGATTGAAAAAATCAAAGAGCGAATTTCAAAAATTAAAACTGGTGATGGTCGACGTGCATGCGATATGGGACCGCTCATTACAAAACAACACCGAGACAAAGTTGCTTCTTACATCGACATTGCGATTAAAGATGGTTGTGATGTTGTAGTTGATGGGCGCAATACACAAGTTGATGGCGATGAAAATGGTTTTTGGCTTGGTCCAACTTTGATCGACAAAGTCAACTCAGCATCTGCTGTTTACACCGATGAAATTTTCGGTCCAATCCTTTCTGTGGTCCGCGTGAAAACATTTGCAGAAGGTGTAGATCTAATTAATTCAAATAAGTACGGAAACGGAACTGCAATTTTCACAAACAATGGTGGTGCCGCGAGAAAGTTTGAGCGTGATGTTCAAGTTGGAATGATTGGAATCAATGTTCCAATTCCAGTCCCGATGGCTTACTACTCATTTGGTGGTTGGAAGGCTTCCCTGTTCGGTGACACGAAAGCACATGGCGCTGAAGGCGTGCATTTCTTCACCCGAGCTAAGGCTGTAACCAGCCGCTGGATGGATCCAGCCCAAAGTGCGGCCGGTGGAATTAACCTCGGATTCCCTCAAAATAAGTAAATTTCGGACGGAAAATAGAAGAAAAGGACCTAACTAATCCAAGGAATGTCCAAGAGGTAGCAAAAGTGGTTCTGCTCCTCTTTTTGCGCACCTAATCTCTCCTTGTGAGAGCCAAAAGAGGCTCAAAGGAGTGAAAATGCGCAAGTCGTCAGCAAGAGCAGCGGTGGTGATTGGTGGCACCTTGGCCGGTGTTACGACAACTGTCGCATTTGGTGCTCAATCTGCGCTTTTCCCAAACGAGCAGGCGAATTCAGCGCTTGACGCTTTGGTTGCTACTCCTGCTCAAAGTGCTCCAGTCAATTCTGGTTCAACCACTCCGACCCCGGCCGAGACTAAAAAAGCTGACAACAAAAAGCAGACATCTACACCAACCCCGAGCCAAACCAAGACTGTTAAGAAAAACAAAAACACCGGCAACAATGGAAATAGTGGCAACACCAAGCCAACTCCAACAGCAACCGAAACCACTCCAACTCAAAATGGACCAGTTGATGGCACTTACAAAGGATCAAATGCAAAAGCGTTGAACTTTGGTTACGTTCAGGTGCAAGTCACTGTAAGTGGTGGAAAATTAACTGACATTCAATTTCTTTCATATCCAACACGAGATAACAAGTCAGTCGAACTCAGCAATCGCGCTTTGCCACAACTTCGTCAAGAAGCTTTGAATGCTCAATCTGCGAACGTTTCAAATGTTTCAGGTGCATCTTGGACAACTCGTGCATTCAAAACATCTCTGAACGCTGCACTTACGGAGGCTGGACTATGAATCAGCCAGAAGTAACCTTTGCAAGCCTTGAAGGCTGGAAGCGCGTTACCCATCTTGAAGAAGTTTGGGGAACTGTTGTTACCTACGATGTGCGCAACGAAGATTTCGATGAAGATATTCATGAAGCAATTTCTGATTCAGTTAAATTCCTGCACCAAGTAGATGAATGGTTTTCAACCTATCGCGTTGATTCACCAATCACAGCTCTTCGAAATGGACTTCGCTCATTTGAACAAATGCCTGAAATTGTTCAGCAAGTTTTAGATAACTGCATGTACTTAAAAGAATTGACCGAAGGTGTTTTTGATCCTTGGGCAGTTGAAGGTGGAGTAGATCCATCTGGCTATGTAAAAGGCTGGGCAGCAGACATTGCCGCAGATTTAATTGTGGCAGCTGGCTATCCAAATGTTTCAGTCAATGCTGCAGGCGACGTTACTTGCCGCGGATTTCAATCTCCAGAAACACCATGGGTGGTTGGAATTCGTCATCCAGAACATGAGTTGCAAGTTGTCCGCACCACCTCAGTTTTCAACGGTGCAATTGCAACATCAGGTGAATATGAACGTGGAAAACACATTCTTAATCCACTAACCGGCAAGCGAGAAGTTCAACTTACTTCTGCAACTGTTGTCGGCCCAGACGGTGGAATGGCAGATGCACTTGCCACTGCACTCGTCATCGCTGGTGAAGAAGGCGCGCGTTGGTTCGCAAACCTTCCTGACTGGTCAGTCTTTTTAATTAAAGACGAACAAGCTCAATTTTTCGGACCTGCGTTCGATCCAAACTTCACACTAGTTCAAGGAGCAACAAAGTGAAAAAGTCAGTAATCAAATACACATCAACCATCTCAGCCGCAGCCTTGTTTGCAAGCTTGTCACTCGGTGGCGCTGCATTCGCATCAGGTCATGACGATGACGACGATGACGACGACGATGAAGACGATGACGAACATGAAGTTGCAATCGATATTTGCACAAGCCCAAACGATTTTGATGAAGCAGTCGAGGATGAATTAAAGAGCAACCCTGCTGTTTCTAAAGCTAAGACTGCTATGAAAAAAGCAGAGAAGGCTTATCAAACAGCTGTGAAAACTGAAGCAAGTGCACTTATTAAATTGAACTCAGCGAAAACCAAAAAGGGCAAAGGTCACGCAACTCAGCTTGCAAAGGCCCAAGCTACTTACGATGCAGCAGTTTTAAAGAGTGCTAGCTCTTTGACAAGTTACAACACAAAACTTGCAACCTATTCGGATTTGTTAACCACAACAGAGGCTGCAATTCGTAGCCGCTTGAACACTGATTGTGGAATCGTTGATCCAACTCCTGTTGATCCGACTCCTGTCGATCCAACTCCAGTAGACCCAACTCCTGTTGATCCGACACCTGTAGACCCAACACCTGTAGACCCAACTCCAGTCGTGCTAGCTGCTCCTGCAAACTTAACTGCAGGTACATCTACCTCACTTAACACTGGTGCATTCCGCTTGAGCTGGAATGCAGTTACTGGCGCAACTTCATACAAGATCTTCCGAGATGGTGTACAGATTGGTACTTCGAATACCACCAACTACACACCTACATCGACTGCACTTTCAAGTGTGAAGTCTTACCACGTTGTCGCTACCAACGGAACTGTTGATTCGCCTGCATCAACCGCAATCAACGCAAGCACTTTCCAAGGAACTTCAGTTGCTGACAAGAAGGGCCTCAAGGTTTATGGCTACATTCAAGTCTCGATTGCAGTTACCAATCAGCGTGTAACAGGTTGCTGGGCGACTTACCCAACTAGCAGTGATTCGGGCTCAATTAACCGCAATGCAATTCCAAAATTCTGCTCTGCTGCAATTACTGCACAGTCTGCAAGCATCTCGAATGTTTCCGGTGCTTCAGCAACCTGGACTGCATTTAAGTCTTCACTTCAAGCTGCACTAACAGCTGCTGGTATCTAAGGAAAAGAAATGAATAACAAAAAGAAAATCACCTGGCTTGCAACTGGTGTTGCAACCATCGCTGCCAATTCATTGAACCCAATGTTGGTTGGCCCAGCAAGCGCAGCAAATGTTCCGCTACCGACTTGTGATGCCACTCAGACAGATGAGGCAATCAATTCGACATTAACCACATACAACACTGCAGCTATTAACACCTACAAAGGTGGAGCGAAATACAAGCAATTAGTCGCGGCAGTCAAGAATGCAGAAAAAGCTTTGAAGAAAGCAAAAGGCAAGTCAAAAACTGCAGCGCAAAAGAACTTGAACAAAGCAAAAGCTAAGCGTGATGCAGCACTTGCAGCAGCTACTTCTGGTGCAACTGTCTCACAATTCAAAGCGACTGTTACTGGTGATTTCGTTGATGTTGATCGAACTTGGGGAGATTACTCGACTCGAATCTTTGTGAAAGCTGGAAAAGTTGTAGATCTTTGCTACAACATCGACGAGTCAATGCACACAGAAGAAGATCGAACTACTTCTCAAAATGATTACATCGCCTTGGTGAATCCTGATGCGATTGTTGATGCTCTTATGCCAAACGCAAATGGTCGCACCGTTACACAAATCAATAATGCATACGGAACCTATGTTGAAGATTTGATGGCGTCTTATGATGTTTTAGATTATTCATGGGCTACAGATTTAGGTGCTATGACTGGTGCCACTTACACAGTCAAGACTTTTTATGATTCAATTCAAGCTGTATTGATTGAAGCTAATTTAGTTAATCCGTAAAACTTCTTCCCTAAAACTATTGCGGGCATCGTTTCGATGCCCGCAATAGTTTTTATGAACAGAAAAATTAGTTACAAGTGCAGCGTTCTTCAGGAGTGAACATTTCAAGAACCTGATCCTTGTGTTGACCACATCCAGACCAAGTTACCTTTTGACAAGTTTGGCATCGAACTGGACTGCACATTAGAAACCTCTTTCGCTAGTGAAATTAGGATACCCCCAGGGGTATCGGGTAAGCAAGTCACCTAACCCTAAGTGGGATACTCCGCCCATGGGAATTGAAGAAACAAAAGCCGCAAATATGAAACATAAAGCCCATAGGGCTGGCTGGCTTCGGGCCGCAGTTCTTGGGGCAAATGACGGCTTAGTTTCCACTTCCGCGCTCATGGTTGGTGTGGCCGCCGCCCTCATCGATACCCGCGATTTAGGTCCAGTAATCACCGCAGGTATTGCAGGTATTGCAGCCGGCGCAATGAGCATGGCCGCAGGCGAGTTTGTTTCTGTGGCTGCCCAAACAGATGTTGAGGATGCCGACACCAAAATGGAAATGGCCCAACTTGCCGAAGATCCTGAAGGTGAATTAGAAGAGCTAACTCAAATTTATGTGGCGCGTGGATTGAACCACGATTTAGCTCGTCAAACAGCCCAGGCCTTAACAGACCACGATGCTCTTGGCGCACATCTTCGTGAAGAACTTGGACACCATGAAACCAGTAAAGCTCGTCCAGCACAGGCCGCAATCGCTTCTGCACTTTCATTTATCTGTGGTGCATTAATTCCATTCATTGGGATGTTGATTCCAATTGAAGAAAAAGTATTTGCAATTGTTGGAGTAACAATCGCAGGTCTTTTCCTAACTGGTTTTCTTTCTGCTAAAGCTGCTGGTTGCGGTTTGCTTCGTCCAACTTTGCGAGTTGTGATTGGTGGATCACTTGCAATGGCTGTGACAACAGTGGTTGGTTTGATTTTCGGAGCTGTTGCTTAAAACCAAGCGTCAGGTTCTTCCTTCATACTCCTACATCAAACATTGGCCTAAAAAATTGAGAGGGTGAGAACTGTGGTTTCAAAACGCGCAGATTTATACGCACCGCAATGGGTATCAGCTGACCAAGAGCCAAAAGAATTACATACCGAAATTCTGCCGGGCTTCTTTATGGGTGGAACCGCAGACGACGACACGATTGATTATGCAAAACCGCTTTCAACATTTGAACACGGAATTCCTTTTGACGCTGTCGTCACTTTGTACTCCTGGGCACAACCAATGCCATGGGGAATCGAAGAACTTCGCTACGGATTTGCAGATGCAAACATGGCGCACGTCGACGAAGACCGGCTTCATCGAATTGCTGATTGGGCACACGAGCGCTGGAAAGAAGGCAAACGGGTTTTGGTTCGTTGCCAGGCTGGCATGAATCGTTCCGGTTTAGTTTCGGCTCTGGTTTTGATGCGTGCAGATTACTCAGCTGAAGATGCAATCAAACTTCTTCGCGACAAACGCTCAGAAGTTGTGCTGTTTAACGATGCGTTTGTTGACTACTTGGTTGGACTTGAAGCTAAGAGTTAGTCTGGATACAGCGAACCGTTTCCAGTGTGACTTGCGTTTAAGAAATCGATTTCTGATTCGCTCAATTTGATATCAAGTGCTCGAGCCGTTGAGTCTGCGGTTTCTTTGCGAGTAAACGCAGGAATCGGCAACATTGCAGATCCTTGAGTGAGCAGCCATGCAAGTGCAATTTCTTGTGCAGTCGCGTTGTGTGAAATCGCAACTTCAGCAAATGCTGGATAAAGGTCACCAAGTTTTCCGGCATCACTTCCACCACCAAGTGGTGACCAAGCGAGATATGCCAAGCCATGTTCATTACAGAAATCCAAGACATCTTTGAATTCGCGGTAACGAGGCGAACGTTCGTTTTCAACAATTGCAATTGTGCCGCCACTAACTTTCCAAGCCAATTCGAGTTCGGCTCGGTTTACATTAGAAACTCCTATGTATTTCGCAAGTCCGCGATCCCGCACTTCGCACATCGCTTCAATTGCAGCTGCAAGAGATTGTGTGCGGTTTAGTCGGTGGATCAAGATTGCATCTGGCATAAATCCCAAACGTTCATTTGATTCTTCTGCGGCTCTTAGCAAATATTCAGGACTGTTGTCACGTGGCCAGTCATTGCCTTTTCTCTGAATACCATTTTTAGTGACAACAAAAACGGATTCTCGGCCGCGTGGGTATTCATTAACTGCCTTGCCAACCAATTTCTCGTTATGACCAAAATCTTCGGCAGATGGTGCATAGCAGTCTGCCGTGTTAATCAAGTTCATTCCAAGATCGAATGCATGGTGCCAAACCGAAGATGCATTTTCTACTTTTGCACCTTGTTGGCTAAAAGGCATTGCCCCAACACCAATAACTGGAATTTCATGGTGAGGCATTTGCGGGTGTGTATGTGAACGCATCTATTTTCCTTCTTCATTTGCATTAGTTAGCCACCATTGCAAGATTGATTTGATTCGCAGTGACCAGTCGTGTTCGTTGTGACCTGTTCCTGGATAAATGTGTGATTGCAGTTGTGGATGTTTGTATCCAAGTTCATGAAGTTTTTGGATTGCAACATCGTGGTGTTGTGCATACCCTGAATCAAGTTCAGTTGTTCCATGGTCAAGCCAAAGAAGATTTCCCGACTCTGGTGCTGGCATCATCGACATAAAAGTTTCAACAAATTTCAAAGTAGACATTGGAAAGTGTGTCGAGAGAGATAGCGCAGCTCCGTAAAAGTCAGGGTACTTCGCAATCGCATAAAGTGATGCAAGCCCGCCCATACTTGAGCCACCAACTGCAATTGACTTTCGATCAGTTCGTAGTGTTATGACGTTAGCTACGGCAGGGATAATTTCTTCAAGCAGTTCTTGCTGGTATTTATTTCCAAGCAACACATCGCTGGTTTGTTCGCCGACGAATTGAATTGGTTCGCCTGACTTTTCGATTGCATCTTGAGGTGCATATTCAGCTGCGCGCGTAATGCCTGAATTCCAGGGCCCAATCACTACGGGAAGCTTTCCGGCAAATTCGGGCATATCGGACAGCGCCTCGGCCACCCGCCAAGTTTTGCCACCAAAACTGTTCTCGGGCTGAAAAAGATTTTGCCCGTCATGCATGATTAGAACTGGGTATGGAGCGGTCGAATTATCCGGAACCCAGAAATCCACACGCCGATTTTGTGTGTGAATGGTGTGGAGTTTGCCCTTAGCCAAAGCAGTCATGCTCCGAGAGTATCCCTCGGGGGATAAAACAGGGTAGTTCTGCCGTTGGTCAATTGCCCTATTTCGCTGGCAAACTTGCGCACATGCTTACATTCAGTGTCATGGGATTAAAGGGCGGAGTTGGCAAAACTTCGGTCACTTTAGGGCTTGCTGGTGCCGCAACTTTGCGTGGACTTGCAACTTTGGTCGTAGATCTCGACCCACAAGGAAATGCTTCTTCAATTTTGGCTGCCAAGAAGCCGCGGGCAACTGTCGCGGATGTAATTGCAGATCCAACAGTTGAAACTTTGGAGCGGGCATTAACTATTTGTGAATGGGAAATCGAACCAGGCGAAGTTGATGTTTTGCCATCCACGCCAGATCTTGTTGTGCATGACGCCTACAAACCAGATTCTTTCCGTCCACGTTTAGCAAAAGCTTTCAAATACTTGCAGGGGTATGACTTAGTTTTATTTGACTGCCCGCCATCACACGGAACATTAGTTCGTGAGGCACTAGCGGTATCTGATGCAGCAGTGGTTGTCACTACTCCATCATTTTTCGGTGCCCAAGGTGTAGATCGCGCAGTTGAA
>JBEBBT010000036.1:0-21059 GCA_041158245.1 Actinomycetota bacterium
CAAAACTTTTCAAACTTGGTAGGACCAGCATTCGTTACGCAAACTTTGATTTCACCATCGGTTAGCGACCCAAGTCCAGTTGATGCAATTGATATTGCGATTCTTGGACAAAGTGAAACTCCAAAGCCTTTCAAGCCACTTTATCTTCGACAGCCTGATGCTGCCGAACCAAAACCAGTAAAGCCAGTGAGCCATGACTGACATTCAAATCATGCAGAACTGGCATTTGCCTGCCGTTATAGAAATAGAAAAAGATTTATTTGGCAAAGAAGCTTGGAGTAAATCGGTTTTCCAAAGTGAGCTTGATTTAATCCCAGATCAACGCATGTATTGGGTTTCGCTAGAAGATGGAAAAGTAACTGGATACAGCGGAGTCGCGGTAATTGATGACTTTGCGGATGTCGCAACAATTGCGGTGGCAAAAGCCCACCAAAGAAAAGGACTTGGGGCAGTTCTATTTCAAAAGATTCTTGATTATGCGAAAGAGCACCAAGCAAATCGCATTCTTTTAGAAGTGCGTACCAACAATGAAGTCGCAATCGAAATGTATAAAAAATACGGTTTTGAAATCGTCGCCGAACGGCCAAACTATTACGGCCCTGCTCTCGACGCATATGTAATGGAACTGGCGGTGAAAGATGTCTGAACCGCTAGTACTTGGAATTGAAACTTCTTGCGATGAAACCGGTGTCGGCATTGTTCGCGGACATACTTTGTTAGCCGATGCAGTTGCAAGTAGTGTTGATTCACATGCTCGATATGGTGGTGTGGTTCCAGAAGTGGCATCGCGTGCACATCTAGAAGCAATGGTTCCAACGATTCAGCGTGCTTGTAAAGATTCCGGAATCAAACTACAAGATGTTGATGCAATTGCTGTAACTGCAGGGCCAGGTTTAGTTGGTGCATTATTAGTTGGAGTAGCCGCTGCAAAAGCTCTTGCATATGCACTTGATAAACCAATTTATGGCGTGAACCATTTGGCATCACATGTTGCCGTCGACACGCTAGAACATGGGCCACTTCCTGAACCTGCGATTGCAATGTTGGTGAGCGGTGGGCATTCATCAATCTTGCACGTGCCAAATCTTGCAAAAGAAGTTGTATCGCTTGGTGCAACTATGGACGATGCAGCCGGAGAAGCATTCGACAAAGTAGCCAGAGTTTTGGGATTGCCTTTCCCGGGTGGACCAGAAATTGATCGAATTGCAAAAACCGGAAATGAAAACGCAATTGATTTTCCACGCGGGCTCACTTCAAAGCACGATGCACAAGATCACGAATTTGATTTTTCATTTTCTGGAGTTAAGACAGCGGTTGCAAGATTTGTGGAAGCGGAAAACCGAAAAGGTAATTCGATAAATGTGGCTGATGTGGCAGCAAGTTTTCAAGAAGCCGTAACAGATGTGCTTAGCGCAAAAGCAATTGCTGCGTGCAAAAAGCATGGAGTTGAACATCTGATTCTCGGTGGCGGTGTGGCTGCAAACTCTCGACTGCGCTATTTGGTGGAAACGCGTGCGGAAAAAGCTGGCGTAAAAGTTCGGATTCCAAGACCTGGCCTTTGCACCGACAATGGAGCAATGGTGGCAGCCCTTGGCTCGATCATGGTCTCAAGCGGAGTTACTCCAAGCCCAAGCCAATTTGGCGCAGATTCTTCATTGCCCATTGAGCAAATTAATTATTAACTTATTTTTTACTACTTGGCCTGTTAGTTTTCAGTGAAAGAGCAGGTAACTTCTGCCCATGAGAAAAAACGTATTCCTAAAGTCAGCAATCACCGTATTTGTTTTGACACTATCTTCAATCACAGTTACGCCAGTGGCCGCAAATGCTGCACCAAATGGTTCATGCAATGTTGGTGAATTTTCGCTTGGTAACGGATCTGCGGGGGCTCCGTACAGAGTCGCAAATGCAGCTGACCTGGCTGAGGCAGCGGACTGTGGTGACTTGGGATACAGTTTTTTGCAGACTGCAAACATCTCATTGACCGGTAGTTGGAACAATCAAGTTACATTTGCATACAGTACTTTTGATGGCCAGAACTTCGAAATTTCTGACTTACTAATAGATGGAGATGAATCCAGTAAAGGTTTGTTTAGTTCTGTGAACAACTCAATAATTCAAAATCTTAAAGTTTCTGGTGTAGTTCAGAATGTTATCAGCGAAAGTGCGCTGCTGGCGGGTTATGTAAACGCATCAACAGTTAGCAATGTCGAAATCGTCACAGACATTACGCTTAGCAATTCTCATCAATATAAGACTGTGTCAGCCGTAGGTGGAGCCTTTGGTTTGGCATATGACTCCGAATTTGTCGGAATAACGGTCTCAGGACTTACCGAAAATTCCATCATCGAAGGCGATTCACAGATTGGTGGCGTGGCTGGAAATGTAATCAACACTTCTGTTCTACAAAGTTTTTCTTCGATCGATATTCATTTAGTAAATAATAATGATGGCAATGATGATTTTGTTGAAGACTACGCAGGCGGATTGATTGGTGATGCTGGAGCAAATACCGACCCTCCAATTATTCAAGATTCGGGCTCAAGCGGTGACGTCACTTGCGACGGGGATGCAGATATTTGTGGAGGTTTGGTCGGTTCCACTGTAATTCCGATTGTGGATTCTTACGCCACCGGAGATGTTGTTGGTGATGGAGCAGTCGGCGGTTTGGCAGGCTTTACAAGTGCAGACATCTCAAATAGCTACTCACAGGGCTCGGTCACAGCGAGAAATGATGGAGCTGGTGGACTGATAGGCGTAACATATTTTATGCAGCCTGTTGAATTCGCAAATAATTTTGCATCTGGCGAAATCTTTGGAAAAACTTTTTCAGGTGGATTAATCGGCTATCTAACGTTTGATAGTGGAAGTTTGGCAATTGAAAATACCTACGCAATAGGAAATGTGAACATAGTTGCGAGTGATGGAAGCGGCGGCGGTTTCTTTGGCGAAGTTTCGGCCTACGGAAACAACAATGCATTGGATATTTCAAATTCATATTTTGGTGGAAATTTTTCAGCGATTGGATCTTTCGATGGTGTCGGATCTGGGTCTTTCTCTGGAATACAACTAAGTGTGGAACAGTATTTCTGGACTAAAGATTCTAGAAATGTAACATCAGCAGACTTAGGTAGTTCAAATGCAAAACCAGTAACTCTTTTCAAGCGATATTCAACTTTCTCGGACGAAAGTTGGGATCTCCAAAGTGTTTGGAAACTTGATCGCAATTTCCAATCAGGATATTTGTCACTTCGTGGGGTTGGTACCTCAACTGAAGTTATTAATGCGCAACCAACTTGTGTCAAAGTTTCATTGGCAACAATTTCTTTCAAGAAGAATTCGGTGAGCTTTACAAATGCATCACGCGAGTCGATGCGACAAAATTCATTGAGAATAATTAACAGCAACTGTGGCAGCGTGAAAATCTATGGGTATTCATCGAATGATGAAACCAAGAAAAAGCAAAAGAGTCTTGCATCAAGAAGAGCTAAGGCCGTTGCTGACTTCGTCCGTGGACAATTGGAACAGAATTCACTTTTCATTGAAATTACTCCAGTTGGCAAAGGCGTAATCAAAAAGGGCAAAGTAGCCAAGAATCGAAAAGCTACGGCAACCATTATTAACTAGATGTGCGTTGGGACAAGATAGCAACGGTCTTGTCCCCAATGCGCGCAATTAACAAACAAACTAGTTTGTCGCCAACAAGACCTTTTTTAAGTTGTTTGGTCAGTGCATCAATGTCCCCACGGTAACCACGCGCAATCACTTGCACGTCATACGCCTTGTGATTCTTGAGTGCTTGCGAAATCTTCTTTTCATCAAACTCTAGAGTTTCAAGTACTTCGTACGTGGTAAAAAGTGCTGAATCAACAGGTTCAGTTTCTAGAGAAAGAAAACCAAGGTGCACGTCAATGCGATGTGCATTTGTTTTGGCTGCTAACTGTTGAACTAATCCCGCTCTGGTGATTGCTGGCGATGCATCAAGCACAAATTTCCCGATCAGACCAATTTCATCTGAGCTTGAATCTGCATCAGAGATTTCTTCAAATTCGCCAAACCGATTTATCGTGATTGACGACTTGCCGGGTTTAATTCCAAAACCATCAAACCAAACACTTGCTTCAACTAGAGAACCACGTATCGCATACCAATATGTATGTGAATCTTGTGGCAGTAGGTCGTGACTAATCCCTGGTGCAACTTTTGCGACAAGTTTTGGTTTTCGTTTTCCAAGTTCTAAGACCCAATCCCAAGATGGTGACCAGTCACTTGGATTGGATACGCGATTTCCAGCGTTCCCAGAAATGTTTCGGGCAGCATTTGCATCACGCCTTGCCGGATCAACAAAAACGCTTTCAACTTTTTCCAAAACTGCATTTAGGTATCGCGAATCTGTAACCACATCAAATCGATGAACTTCGCGGCTATTTAGATTCTTCTGTGCGATTGCGTGAACTTCAGGATCTCGTTCAACCGAAACCACCGATAGCCCAGCCTCTGCAAGCGATGCCGATTCGAAACCAAGTCCACACCCAAGGTCTGCGATAGAGGTGACACCAAGCTCTTTGAGTTTCTGGCTGCGCCAATTCCGAACCAAGGGATGGGTGGCTTGCTCGATTCCGTCTCGAGTTAAAAGCCAGCGGGGAGCCTGCCCCCAGCGCAAGACCAACCGATTTCGAAGTTCAGCCTGCAGGGCGCAGGCGGTTCGGTAACTCGCTGGCAGCGAGAAGCGCCGCTCTAGCTCGGCGGCCAATTTGAGCGGGTCAGTGCCAGTTTTGAGGGCTTCCTGAGCCATCTCAATGGCGGTTTGCCCGTGGTCAGTCTGCAACCAGTCGACGATTTCGCTCACGAGGGCATTGTGCCTTGAAAATCTAGGGTTTTGCTCACGAAATTGGCACTCGGTTTGTGGGAGTGCTAACTCTTGCCTAAACTTCGGCTTCAGCATTCACAGCAAGTCCTGTGGATGATTCAAATAACCTGAAATATGGAGGGAAATTCGTGTCGGTCAACCTAAAACCACTCGAAGATCGCATCGTGATTCAAGCACTAGATGCTGAACAAACCACCGCATCTGGATTGGTAATTCCAGATACTGCGAAAGAAAAGCCACAAGAAGGCAAAGTTGTTTCAGTTGGTCCAGGTCGTTTCGACGAATCTGGCAAGCGCGTTCCACTAGATGTAAAAGTCGGTGACGTTGTTATCTTTTCGAAGTACGGCGGAACTGAAGTTAAATACTCTGGCCAGGAATACCTAATCCTCTCAGCTCGCGACGTCCTCGCGATTGTTGAAAAATAATTAAGCGAAACCCACTCCAATCTTTGGGGTGGGTTTTCACTTTTAGAAAACGAACTTAAGGATTTCAAATGTCAAAGATTGTCGAATTTGATGAACATGCACGCCGTGCACTTGAACGCGGTGTAAACGCACTTGCAGACACTGTGAAGGTAACACTTGGGCCAAAGGGTCGCAACGTTGTTATCGACAAGAAGTGGGGCGCACCAACAATCACCAACGACGGTGTAACCATTGCAAAAGAAGTTGAACTTGAAGATCCATTTGAAAATCTCGGTGCGCAACTCGTTAAGGAAGTTGCCACCAAGACCAATGACATCGCAGGCGATGGCACCACAACCGCAACTGTGCTCGCACAAGCTTTTGTAAAAGAAGGTCTGAAAGTTGTTGCCGCAGGTGCTGCCCCGATGGACATTAAAAAAGGAATTGAAAAAGCAGTTGTAGCGATGAAAGAGGCACTTTCAGCCGCTTCGCGCCCAGTTGCAAACAAAGAAGAAATTGCACAGGTTGCAACCATCTCATCACAAGACCGCGCAATCGGTGAACTTATCGCCGACGCATTCGACAAGGTCGGTAAAGATGGTGTGATTTCTGTTGAAGAAGCATCAACTACTGGTTTGGAACTTGAATTCACCGAAGGTATGCAATTCGACAAGGGTTACATTTCCCCATACTTCGTAACTGATTCAGAACGTATGGAAGCAATTCTTGACGATCCACTAATTCTTTTGGTGCAAAACAAAATCTCTGCAATCAACGAATTGCTACCACTACTTGAAAAAGTTACCCAAACCGGAAAACCACTTTTCATCGTGGCAGAAGATGTAGATGGCGAAGCGCTTTCAACACTAGTGGTAAACCGAATTCGTGGTTTGTTTGCATCTTGCGCAGTGAAAGCACCAGCTTTTGGCGATCGCCGCAAGGCAACACTTCAAGACATGGCTATCTTGACTGGAGCTCAGGTTGTCTCTGCAGAAATCGGTTTGAAACTAGATCAGGTTGGTCTAGAAGTTCTTGGTTCGGCACGTCGAGTTATCGTCACCAAAGACGCAACCACAATTGTTGATGGCGGCGGAAAGAGTGAAGAAGTACAGGCTCGAGTTGCACAAATTCGTGCCGAAATCGAACGTACTGACAGCGACTGGGATCGCGAAAAACTACAAGAGCGAGTTGCAAAACTTGCTGGTGGTGTTTGCGTAATCAAAGTTGGCGCACACACTGAAGTTGAATTGAAAGAAAAGAAGCACCGCATTGAAGATGCAGTTTCTGCAACTCGTGCAGCAATTGATGAAGGCATTGTGCCTGGTGGTGGTTCTGCGCTCGTTACTGCATCAAAGGTGCTTGACGATTCACTTGGTGAAGAAGGCGACATCAAAGTTGGTGTTGGAATTGTTCGCGCTGGTGTTGTTGAACCACTTCGTTGGATTGCAGAAAACGGTGGCGAAAACGGATACGTTGTTGTTTCAAAAGTAAAAGAAACTGGTCACGGTTACAACGCAGCAACTGGTGAATATGGCGACTTGATTGCAGCGGGAGTTCTAGATCCTGTGAAGGTAACTCGTTCTGCACTTGAAAATGCTGCTTCAATTGCAGCGATGCTTTTGACAACTGAAGTTCTTGTTGTTGAAAAACCAGAACCGAAAGATGAACCAGCTGGACATGGTCATAGCCATGGACCTGGTGGACATTCACACTAATCAATCTCAAAAAGAACTGAGGGCCAAAGGATTTCCTTTGGCCCTCAGTTCTATTGCGGGGAGAGAGAGTTACGCAATTTGTGGTTTGGTTTCGCGACGGGTGTAAATTTCATCGCGATCGTCTTCAGACATACCGCCCCAAATTCCATATGGTTCACGAACACTCAATGCGTGTGCTGCGCATTGCTGAATTACTGGACAGCTTGCGCAAACAGCTTTTGCGCGTGCAATGCGATTTGCACGAGCTGGGCCGCGTTCACCTTCTGGGTGGAAGAACATTTCTGGATCTTCACCGCGACATGCGCCCTCGTACTGCCATTCCCAAACTTCAGGAAGAGGTTTCGGTAGGCGAGATATATCAGCCATTACTTCTCCTTGTGTAGTGAACTTGTGGCCAACATTAATAGCGTTTCAAAGGTTGGTCAAGGAGCGTTTTTCCAAGATTTGTCCGATAAGCGGTCAGTAATTCGTGATAAGCGGACAAATTGCCCCATTTCTAGCCTTCAAAATGCGGAATTTGTGAGCAAACGCAACGATTTGCTCATGCCAACCCGTTCACACACCTACACAGTGGCCATCGTGGCCCGCCGTCTGGGCGTGGCTGCCGCCACTTTGCGGACCTGGGATCGCCGATATGGACTTGGACCATCTGAGCATGAAGCTGGCGCACACCGCCGCTACACCCTTGAAGATTTAGCTCGACTTGAAACCATGCGCCGCATGGTGAATGCCGGTGTACCTGCATGTGATGCTGCTCGGATAGCTGCTGAGGCAGACATCAGCCAATTGCCACAAATTCAGTACATTGAAGATTTATCAAATTCAGTAATGGCGCAATCTGCAATGTCTAATTCAGTAAATCTAGAAAGTGGAACTGCAATTGCAAAAGGTTTACTTCGAGCAGCATCAAGTTTGGATGCAGTGGCATGCCACGCAATTCTTTCTCGGTCAATTCAGCAACGCGGTGTAATTAAAGCTTGGAACGAAGTGATTTCACCAGTATTAGTTGCGGTTGGTGAAAAATGGGCAACTTCAAATCGCGGAATCGAAGTTGAACATTTATTAAGTGACCAGATCACTTCAGTGTTTTCACAAATGACGAACTCATTGACTGAAGCGTTGAATGTAAGACCTGTATTACTTGCATGTTCAGCCGAAGATTTGCATTCAATTCCTTTGTATGCACTTTCTGCGGCATTAGCCGAAAAAAGAATTTCATCTCGAAATCTAGGTGCTCGAGTGCCGCATGAGGCATTGGTTTCAGCCATGGAAAGAATTGGTCCTGCAGCTGTTTTAGTTTGGAGTCAAACTCCTGAAACAGCACAACCAGTACGACTTGCTGGGCTTCCACACCTTCGGCCGACCGCAAAGATTTTTGCAGGTGGACCTGGTTGGTCTGAACCACTGCCTACAGGGGTAACCCACATTTCTTCGCTTGCTGATGCGGTAAATCAGCTGGCAAAGTCCTGCGTTTTCTAGAGTTAAATCCGATTTCTGACGGCCCTGCTACGCCGACTAAACTGCGCTGCCTAGAGATAGCAGGTAGAGATGAAAGATTTCCCGCTCGGGCCACTCTCAGATTTTGATGCCAAGTTTGGGTTTACTGGTCTCACCTACGATGATGTTCTGCTTCTGCCAGCCGCTAGCGATGTTGTTCCAAGTGAAGTAGATACGACCACACGTTTGACCCGGAATATCAATTTACGGGTCCCGCTGGTTTCTTCGGCAATGGACACAGTCACTGAATCTCGCATGGCTATTGCAATGGCGCGGCAAGGTGGCGTTGGCGTTCTGCATCGCAATCTTTCGATTGAAGATCAAGCCGGCCAAGTTGATTTAGTCAAACGCTCAGAAGCCGGAATGGTTTCTAGCCCAATCACCTGTTCACCTGAAAATACTTTGGATGAAGTAGATAAGTTGTGTGGGCACTACCGAATTTCTGGAGTTCCAGTTGTTGATGAATCTGGAAAACTCTTAGGAATCGTAACTAATCGCGATATGCGTTTTGAAGAAGATAAAAACCGTTTAGTTCGTGACGTCATGACCAAGATGCCGCTAGTAACAGGTCCAGTCGGAATTAAATCTGAAGATGCGCTCGCACTTTTAAAGCAACACAAAGTCGAAAAGCTTCCGCTGGTTGATAGCGAAGGAAAACTACGTGGTTTGATCACCGTTAAAGACTTTGTTAAGAAAGATCAATATCCACTTTCCACGAAAGACGCGAGTGGCCGATTGATGGTTGGAGCTGCAGTTGGTGTTGGTGAAGATGCATACCTACGAAGCCGAACGTTGATTGATGCGGGTGTTGATTTTGTTGTAGTTGATACAGCCCATGGTCATTCAAATGCAGTGATTGAAATGGTTCGCCGTTTGAAGAAGGACACCAAGGTGGATGTAATTGGTGGAAACATTGCCACCAAAGATGCAGCGAAAGCATTAATTGAAGCCGGCGCAGATGCACTCAAAGTCGGTGTCGGACCTGGATCCATTTGCACCACCCGCGTTGTAGCTGGAGTTGGCGTGCCACAAGTAACAGCAATTTATGCAGCGGCACTTGCAGCAAAAGCTGCTGGTGTTCCAGTAATTGGCGATGGCGGTTTGCAATACAGCGGCGATATAGCCAAAGCATTGGTGGCGGGTGCTGACACAGTTATGTTGGGTTCATTGCTAGCTGGTTGCGCAGAAGCTCCAGGCGAAGTTGTGTTTATCAACGGCAAACAATTCAAGGCATATCGTGGGATGGGTTCACTCGGTGCGATGGAATCCCGCGGACCAAAGAGATCGTTCTCCAAAGATCGTTATTTCCAAGATGATGTTTTGTCGGACGACAAGCTTGTACCGGAAGGTGTTGAAGGGCAGGTTCCTTACAGTGGCCCGCTATCTGCAGTGGCACATCAACTCGTTGGTGGACTTAGGGCTTCAATGGGCTACGCCGGTGCATCAACAATTGCTGAACTCCAAGAAAAGGGTCGCTTTGTTCGGATCACTTCTGCAGGTTTGAAAGAAAGCCATCCACACGATATCCAACTAACCAACGAAGCCCCGAATTACCACGGGCGATAGGTAAAAAATGTCTGAATTTGAAATTGGTCGTAGCAAGCGCGCACGCGAAGCATTTAGTTTTGATGATATTTCGGTAGTGCCAAGCCGCCGCACTCGCGATGGCGCTGATGTGAATCTCAATTGGCAGATTGATGCCTACACATTTTCACATCCAATTGTTGCAGCTCCAATGGATTCAATCGCGTCTCCAGAATCAGTTATTGCTGTTTCAGGTTTAGGTGGCCTTGCAGTTTTAGATCTTGAAGGTCTTTGGACTCGATATGAAGATCCATCAAAAATTTATTCACAAATTGCTAAAGCTGATGGAAAAGATGCAACCTTAATTTTGCAAAAAGCGTATGCAGAACCAATCAAACCAGAATTAGTCGCAAGTCGAGTAAGTCAATTGCGAAATGCTGGAGTTGTTGTTGCTGGTGCATTAAGTCCTGAACGCACACTGCAATTTCACAAAACAATCGTGGATGCTGGTGTAGATATTTTCGTAATCCGCGGCACTACAGTTTCTGCAGAACATGTTTCATCACGCGGTGAAACTTTGAACTTGAAACAATTTATATATGAACTTGATGTTCCGGTCATTGCAGGCGGAGTCGCAACCTACAAAGCAGCATTGCACTTGATGCGTTCTGGCGCAGCCGGAGTTCTAGTTGGTTTTGGTGGCGGAGCTACCCACACAACTGCAGACGTACTTGGACTGCGTGTTCCGATGGCAACTGCGGTATCCGAAGTTGCTGCAGCTCGCCGCGAATACCTGGATGAATCTGGCGGACGATACGTGCATGTAATTGCAGACGGTGCGATGGGTAGATCCGGAGATATGGTTAAAGCGCTGGCTTGTGGAGCAGATGCGGTGATGGTTGGTTCTCCATTAGCTCGAGCAACAGATGCGCCTGGTAAGGGTCGCCACTGGGGTCGTGAAGCTGCACACAGCGACCTACCGCGTGGCTCTGTAGCGCACTTCGATCAGGTTGGCACAATGGCTGAAATCATCAACGGTCCTTCGCATACAGCTGATGGCTCGATGAACTTGGTGGGTGCAATCCGTAAGAGCATTTCACTTTGCGGTTACACCGACATCAAAGAGTTCCAGCGCGTCGAAATCATTAGCAACTAACGCATTAGCCTGATTAGTCTTTCGTCCGTGGTTACTCGCCCTAAAGATGCAGACGCAATAGTTGCTCGGCTGTTGCCGCTAGTTGTCTCAACCTCTGGATCAAGCGCCGATGTGATTTCACCACTTGATGGCAATCAGGTTTGCCAAATCCCAATCTCTTCGAATGATGACGTAACTCACGCATTTGAAACTGCACGCGGTGCTTTTGAGAATTGGCGAGAAACGAAACTTTCAAATCGATTGAGATGTATTAATAAGTTTCACGATTTACTCCTCAATAATACCGATGAGATTTTGGACATCGTGCAATGGGAAAATGGCAAAACTCGTGCTAGTGGCAATGATGAGATTTTGGATATTGCATTAACCTGCCAGTACTACGTTTCTAATGCCAGAAAATTGCTGAAACCAAAACGACGTCAGGGTGCATTTCCAATTGTGACAGTAGTTCGAGAACACAACCAGCCACTGGGAGTTGTGGGGGTAATTTCCCCATGGAACTATCCACTAACACTGGCAGTTAGTGATTTCATTCCAGCATTACTTGCTGGGAATACAGTTGTGATCAAACCAGATCTACAAACACCGTTGAGTGCACTTGTTTTAATTGATCTACTTTATCAATCAGGAATTCCGCGTGATGCAATTCAAGTGGTGATGGGTGAGGGCGCTGAAGTTGGACCGCAAATTGTTGAGCATGCAGATTTCGTTATGTTTACTGGTTCCACTCGAGTTGGCAAAGAAGTAGCAAAACAAGCAGCTGCTCGCCTGATTCCATCATCGATGGAACTTGGCGGAAAGAATTCTCTAATTATCGACAAAAATATCGATGTGCAAAGTGCGGTTGAGATTGCTGTTCGCGGTGCCTTCGCAAACTCCGGACAACTATGTATCGGCACCGAACGAATAATTGTGCATACAGATGTTTATAAAGATTTCATGCCATTGTTTATTACTGCGGTCTCAAGAATGAAACTCGGCAGTGAAATTGGCTGGGGTTTCGACATGGGAACGCTGATCAATGAGCGTCAGATTCAGACAGCCGAAACTCAAATTGCTGACGCGGTTTCTAAAGGTGCAAAAGTTGAAGTTGGTGGCAAGCGCCGAATCGATCTAGGACCATTTGTATTCGAACCGACCGTATTAACTAATGTGAATCCAGATGCAACCATTTGTGGCACTGAGACTTTTGGTCCAGTGTGTTCTGTCTATACATGGAGTAGCGAAGCCGAATTAGTTTCTTTCGTTAACAACACAGATTACGGTTTGAGCGCCGGAATTGTTTCAAAGAACATTAGTTGGGCCAACAAGATTGCACTCCGATTAAAGGTTGGTGCGGTAAACATCAACGAAGCATTTGCTAGTGCGTACGTCAGCATTGATGCCCCGATGGGCGGCATGAAGCAAAGTGGGGTTGGTAGGCGCCATGGCTCTGGTGGCATTTTGAAGTACACCGAAAGCCAGACCATCGCTCGACAACGTTGGATGAAATTAGGTCCACAATGGAAGATGAACGATGAAGGTTGGGCAAAGTTCGCAAAAGTTGCTGTCAAAATTTTGAACAAACGGACGTTTGAGTGATGGCTCGAGCGGCTGAAGAGTTCGATGTTGTAATCATCGGCTCTGGCTTCGGCGGCAGTGTGGCAGCCCTTCGTTTGAGCGAAAAGGGTTACAAAGTTGCAGTAATCGAAGCTGGTCGTCGTTTTGAGGATAAGGACTTCCCAAAAACTTCCTGGCGACTAAATAAATTCTTGTACTTCCCACGACTTGGCTTAAATGGAATTCAGAGAATCCACTTCCTAAAGGATGTACTGATTCTCTGCGGTGCTGGAGTTGGTGGCGGATCTCTGGTTTATGCGAACACTCTCTATATTCCACCAAATTCATATTTTGAAGACAAACAATGGTCAGGTATCACTGATTGGAAAACCGAGCTTGAACCTTTTTACGATTTAGCTAAACGAATGCTCGGTGTGGTTGATAATCCTTATTACTCACCGAGTGATGAAGTGATTAAGCGCGTTGCCGAAGCGCAAGGCCGAGGCCACACATTTCGCCTGACACCAGTCGGTGTGCACTTTGGTGCTGGCGAGGGAGAAGCAACCGAAGATCCATTTTTTGGAGGTGTGGGACCGCAGCGCAAAGGCTGCACAAATTGTGGTGAATGTATGACCGGTTGCAGGCACAATGCTAAAAACACATTACTGAAGAATTACTTGTATTTGGCAGAAAAAATCGGCGCCAAAATTTTCCCAGGTTTAACCGTTACAAATCTCAAACAGAATGCAAATGGATGGCAAGTCACTGCTCGAAAGAGTTCTGGTTTTGGAAGCAAAAAATTCTCAGCCAAACAGGTCATAGTTGCAGCAGGTACCTATAACACCCAAAAACTTTTGCTGCAGATGCAAGAAACAAATCTGCCAAAGATTTCGAAGAGACTCGGTTATTTATCCCGCACTAATAGTGAATCGTTGGTCGGCGCGATTATGCCGAATGTAGATGTTGACTACAGCAAAGGTGTTGCAATTACATCTTCATTCCATCCAGATGAAGAAACTCACGTTGAACCAGTTCGGTACGGAAAAGGTTCTAATTCAATGGGACTTTTGCAAACTCTTATGACTGATGGATTTGAGGCGAGCAGTAGACGCAAACAATGGGTAAGACTTGCAATCAAAAGCCCAATCACACTTTTGAAGATTTTGAATGTAAGAAAATGGAGTCAAAGAACTGTTATTGCACTTGTGATGCAGAATGTAGATTCTTCAGTAAGAGTATTTAGAAAAGGAAATCGGCTTACTTCCCAACAGGATTCTGCCAAACCAAACGCAACTTATATTCCACTAGCCAACGAGACTGTTAAACAAATTGCTCAGATGCAAGGGGGAATAGCAGCTGGTCATTACGGAGATTTAATTGGTGCACCATTCACCGCCCACTTTGTTGGTGGATGCGTTGTGGGAGATTCTGATCAAACAGGTGTAATCGATGCCTATCATCGCGTTTGGAATTATCCGACTCTTCATATTGTTGACGGTTCAACAGTTACAGCAAATCTTGGTGTAAATCCTTCGCTGACGATTACAGCGCAGGCTGAGCGAGCAATGAGCATGTGGCCAAATATGTCTGAAATCGATCTTCGTCCATCTCAGAATCAGTCTTATCAAGTGATAAAGCCAATCGCACCCCATAACCCTGCAGTCCCTTCACACGCCCCGGCTGCGCTCAACTACGGCAACTAGAATTCGGCAATTCGCGCTGGAGGGTTTGTGTCTGAACACGATTTGGTTCTCGTAGTTGATTTTGGCGCGCAATACGCCCAACTAATTGCAAGGCGAGTTCGCGAAGCCCAGGTATATAGCGAGATAGTTCCGCACACAATTACTGCAGATGAAATTAAAGCTCGAAATCCGAAAGCAGTGATTTTGTCTGGCGGCCCATCAAGCGTTTATGCCGACGGTGCGCCACAAATCGATCAGAATTTCTTCGAACTTGATATCCCTACTCTTGGTATCTGTTACGGCTTTCAGGTCATGGCTGCCTCACTTGGTGGTGAAGTTGCCAAAACTGGTTTATCTGAATTTGGTCGAACTCCTCTGAAGGTTTCTCAACCTCAATCAGAATTGTTTAAAAACATCAATTCACAACTTAATGTTTGGATGAGCCACGGAGACTCGGTCGCAAAAGCTCCAGAAAATTTCTCGACGACTGCTTCGACCGACGGAGCTCCAATCGCCGCATTTGAAAATTTAGATCGCAAACTGGCCGGTGTGCAATTTCATCCAGAAGTTATGCATTCAGAATCTGGCCAAAAGGTTTTGGAAAACTTCCTTTGGAATATTGCAAAATGTAATCGCACCTGGACAACAGAAAATGTTGTTGAAGACCAAGTAGCGCGAATTAAGGCCCAAATTGGTGATAGCAAAGTAATTTGTGGACTTTCTGGTGGTGTAGACAGCGCGGTTGCTGCCGCATTAGTTCATAAAGCTGTAGGCGATCAACTCACTTGCGTTTTTGTAGACCACGGGCTACTTCGTCAGGGTGAGCGCGAACAAGTTGAACGAGACTATGTTGCAGCCACCGGCATTCGGCTAGTGGTTGTGGATGCAAAAGAAAAATTCTTAAGCGAACTAGATGGAATTAGCGATCCAGAAACCAAAAGAAAAACAATTGGCAGACTTTTCATTCGCGTATTTGAAGAAGCCGAGCGTCAACTAGTCGCAGAATCAAAGGGCGATACACCGATTAAATTCTTAGTTCAAGGAACCTTGTATCCAGATGTTGTGGAATCTGGTGGCGGAAGTGGTGCTGCGGTTATTAAGTCACATCACAATGTGGGTGGCTTGCCTGAAGATTTACAGTTCGAACTTGTCGAACCATTACGAGAATTATTCAAAGATGAAGTTCGTGCAGTTGGTGCACAGCTTGGACTGCCAAAAGAAATGGTGTGGCGTCATCCGTTTCCAGGTCCCGGTCTTGGAATCCGCATTGTTGGGGCAATTGATGAATCAAGACTTGAAATCTTGCGAGCTGCTGATGCCATCGTCCGCGAAGAAACTGCGGCGGCCGGCGTAGATCGAGAGATTTGGCAATTCCCAGTTGTGCTACTCGCCGATGTGCGTTCAGTAGGTGTGCAAGGCGACGGCCGAACTTACGGCCACCCA
Source organism: Actinomycetota bacterium (assembly GCA_041158245.1). Taxonomy (GTDB): domain Bacteria; phylum Actinomycetota; class Actinomycetes; order S36-B12; family UBA5976; genus JAFMIT01. The sequence goes on from JBEBBT010000036.1 coordinate 15,831, forward strand.
ATTGTGCTGCGACCAGTGAGCAGTGAAGATGCAATGACAGCCGACTGGTCCCGTTTGGACTACGAGTTGCTTGCAAGGATTTCGAATCGAATAACTAATGAAGTCCGAGAAGTAAACCGAGTGGTTTTGGACATCACTTCCAAGCCACCTGGAACAATCGAGTGGGAATAACACGCTCATAACATATTGAGTGCTAAGGTCTTTTTATGGAAATTATCGCTGGCTTAGTTCTAGTTTTGCACTTCATCGGATTGGGTTCTCTCCTAGGTGGATTTCTAACCCAAGTAAGTGAATCTGTCGTTCGAATCACTCGCGCAATGGTTGATGGCGCTTGGACCATGTTGGTCACAGGCTTCGTATTGATTTACTTTGCGATGCAAGAAGCTGCTGACAACAATGAAGAATTCCCACACACCAAATTTGGTATCAAGGGATTAATCATCGCTGTAATTTTGATTTTGGTTATGCAAAGTCGCAAGAAAGAATCCATTGAAAAAGGAACTTTCTTAGCAATTGGTTTACTAACCATTACCAATATCGTTATTGCAGTTTTGGTTTAACGAGTTCCGGCTACGAAGAAACCTTCGGCGGTTTTGCCTGGTGCAAAACCTGCTTCTTCAGCTATGAACCCACCCCAGTTGCGAATCATTTCTTCTAAATCCATGTGACTGGTTTGTGAAGTGTGCGCTTTTAATGCTGCAATCTTCTTTTCAATGAAATCGGTGGTGTCTACATAGTGAGTTCGAACCGGATGCGCCATCAACCAAACTTCATCGACAGTCCATGGCTCAAGACCGGCTTTTAACAATTCGGGAAATGCAAATTCATTTCTTGCATCTGGATAGACCGCTTGCATCGCAATCTCGCCTGCAGCTAAATGATCTGGGTGCGAAGCGTGAATCCGTTCCCAATTTCGCTCTGGTGATTGAATCAGCATTCTTTGTGGACGAATCTCGCGAATTGCCTTCACAACTTCACCACGCTTTTCAACTGATGGCATTAGATGGCCATCGCGATGATTTAAAAATGTGAAGCTCTTAACCCCAAGAATTCCACCGGCTGCCCGCTGTTCACTTTGACGAAGTGGACCCATCTGGTCTCGTGGGGTGTCGTCAAAGCCTCCTTGGTCTCCGTTTGTGAAAAGTAAATAGTGAACTTCAATGCCCTGAGCCGCCCATTGGGCAATAGTTGCGCCAGCGCCGAAATCAGCATCGTCTGGATGTGCATTTACTACGAGTACGCGTTCAATTTCATTATCTGGAAGTGGGGTGTAAGCCATTGGCTAATCGTAAGAGTCAGCAGGAAAGCGTCATCAGACACTTCTAAACTCCTGCCAATGAACGCAAAATCTGATGGAGCCGGCCTAGGTGGCCTTGATGTATCAGATCTAAATCCAGCCCAACGGGAAGCGGTCGTTCATCTTGGCACTCCGCTTTTGATCGTGGCAGGTGCAGGCTCTGGAAAGACTCGAGTTCTTACTCGGCGAATTGCATATCTGCTCGCCTCGAAAAATTGCTATGCAAATGAAATCCTCGCAATCACGTTTACCAATAAGGCTGCTGCTGAAATGCGTGAACGTGTTGAGCACTTGGTTGGACCAGTCGCACGGAGCATGGTGGTTTCAACCTTCCATAGTGCTTGTGCCCGATTTCTTCGTAAAGATGCCCAGTTACTTGGATACACAACTTCGTTCACGATTTATGACACCGATGATTCACTTTCTTTATTAAAGCGGGTCATCGCTGACTTAGATTTGGATCCAAAAATCCACAAACCACGAACTGTTTTAACTGCAATCAGCGGCGCAAAAAACGAACTTTTAACCCCACCTGAGTTTGCGCAAAGAGCATCAAACTACGCCGAACGTACTCAGGCTGAGATATATGCGGCTTACCAAAAGCGATTAGTGCTCGCAAATGCCATGGATTTTGATGACCTCATTGGAAACATGGTGGTTTTGCTTAAGAGATTTCCCGAAGTTTCGGCGCGCTATCGAAGTCGCTTTCGTCACATCATGGTGGATGAATACCAAGACACGAACATGGCTCAGTATGAATTGATTCGCGAACTTTGCGGGGTGGGTACTGGTGAGATGGCTGAACTTTGCGTGGTTGGTGATGCCGATCAAAGTATTTATGCATTTCGTGGGGCAACAATTCGCAATATCGACGAGTTTGAACGAGATTTTCCGAACGCCACCACGATTCTTTTGGAACAAAATTACCGATCCACCCAAACAATCTTGTCAGCTGCAAACGCAGTTATTTCAAAAAACAAATCCCGCCGAGAAAAAAAGCTTTGGACTGATTCGGGAGATGGTGAACCAATTCGAATTTATGTCGGCGACAATGATCACGACGAGGCCGCATACATCGTTGGCGAAATTGAGCGACTTCAAAAAATTGGCAAATACAAACTAAGTGACGTTGCAATCTTCTATCGGATGAACAGCCAATCGCGTTCACTTGAAGAAGTTCTAATTCGCGCGGGAATTCCATACAAAATTATCGGGGGCACTCGCTTCTATGAGCGAGCCGAAATCAAGGATGCGCTGGCGTATCTGCGAGTTTTAATCAATCCCAACGATGAAATCTCACTTCGAAGAATTATGAATGTTCCGCGCCGCGGAATTGGTGACAAAGCCGAAGAGCTTTTGCAGCACTATGCCGCCATCAATGGTTTGAGTCTCTTTGATGCAATGGTGATGGTAGATGCAGTGACTGGTCTGCAAAATCGTGCCGTATCTGCGATTAAACAATTCGTCGAGATGTTGCAAAATCTCATGGTGTTAGTCGAAGCCGATACTGAGCCGTCTGTAATTTTGAATGCTGTACTTGAACAATCTGGCTATTTACTAGAACTTGCAAAAAGCACAGATCCTCAAGATGAAAGTCGGGTTGAAAACTTAAATCAGTTGGAATCTGTTGCTCGGGAATTCGAAATTAGTGCAGCAGAAAATGATGAAACCGGCACACTTCTTGATTTCCTAGAGCGGGTTTCTTTGGTTGCAGATGCAGATGCGATTCCTGATTACGATGATGGTTTCGTCACTTTGATGACTCTACACACCGCAAAAGGCTTGGAATATCCAGTTGTGTTCGTGACCGGTTTGGAAGAGGGAGTTTTTCCGCATAGTCGGGCCTTCGAAAATCCGGCTGAACTAGAAGAAGAACGTCGACTGGCGTACGTAGGTATTACGCGCGCTCGAGAATCTCTTTATTTAACTCGAGCGATGCAGAGAATGATGTGGGGCAATTTCATGCCTGGAAATGTTTCTCGCTTTTTAGAGGAAATTCCAGAGGAACTTCTTTCTTGGGTTAGGGGTTCACGCGGCGGAAACCTTGCAAACCAATCAATTTCCGAAAAGGGATTTGGTTCAAATCCATCAGCAGCCGGAATGTTGGCAAAGTTAAATAAAGATGCGGCTGCAAAAGAATTTGATCTAGTTCCAGGAGATCGGGTTATTCACGACAAATTTGGTATGGGAAAAGTTACTGAAATTGCTGGAACCGGCGCGAATGCACAAGTAACGATTGATTTTGGCGGCAACATTGGCAGCAAACGCCTTTTACTTCGCTACAGCCCAGTTACAAAACTTTAATTACAAACGAATTGAAACAGGTCGCATAGTTTCAGCGTAGAAATCGTTACCTTTGTCATCCACAACTATGAATGCTGGAAAATCTTTCACTTCAATCTTCCAAACAGCTTCCATACCTAGATCTTCAAAATCCAAAACCTCAACAGAAGTTATGTTGTCTTGAGCCAAGATGGCCGCTGGACCTCCGATAGATCCCAAGTAAAAACCACCATTGTTCTTGCAGGCTTCAGTAACGGCTTTACTGCGGTTTCCCTTAGCTAGCATCACCAGCGATCCGCCTTCTTTTTGAAAACGGTCAACATATGAATCCATGCGACCAGCAGTTGTCGGCCCGAAAGAGCCTGAGGCATATCCAGCTGGAGTCTTGGCCGGTCCTGCGTAATAAACCGCATAATCTTTCATGTATTGCGGAAGTGGTTTTCCAGCTTCCAAGTCCGCGAGCATTCGGGCATGTGCGCTATCGCGTGCAACAATCAAAGTTCCAGTAAGTGATACGTGGGTTTTTACTGGAAGTTTAGAAAGTTGGGCCTGCACGTCTTTCATTGGCTGGTTGAGATCAATTGCCACCACATCATCTTCAGCAGACTTAGCTCCAACTTCAGGCAAATACTTTGCTGGATCGGTTTCAAGTGCCTCGATGAAAACACCTTCTCTAGTGATTTTTGCAAACGCCTGTCGATCTGCACTGCATGAAACAGCAATTGCAACTGGGCAGGAAGCGCCGTGTCGTGGCAATCGAATAACTCGAACATCGTGGCAGAAATATTTGCCACCAAATTGAGCACCGATTCCAAATTCTTGAGTTTGCTTTAGAACTTCCGCTTCCATTTCAAGATCGCGATATCCATGCCCATTGATTGTGCCTTGAGTTGGAAGTGCATCTAGTGACCTAGCGGATGCGTATTTAGCTGCTTTTAATGCGAACTCAGCACTTGTGCCACCAACCACAATCGCCAAGTGATACGGCGGACATGCGCTAGTTCCAATCATTCTGAGCTTTTCATCTAGGAAATTCCTGAAGGAAGTTGGATTTAAGAGGGCTTTGGTTTCTTGAAAAAGGAAACTCTTGTTTGCACTACCTCCGCCTTTAGCCATGAAGAACAATTCGTACTCAAGTTCATGACCAGGTTTGGTGTCGAGTCCAATTTCAATTTGCGCTGGAAGATTTGAGCCGGTGTTTTTCTCTTCCCACATGGATATTGGTGATACTTGGGAATAACGAAGGTTCAACTTTTGGTAAGCATTGAACACTCCACGTGCAATAAATTCTTCATCACGTGCATCGGTTAAAACTTGCGGTCCGCGTTTTGCGCTAACAATCATTGTGCCGGTGTCTTGGCACATCGGCAAAACCCCACCTGCAGAAACATTTGCATTTTTCAAAAGGTCAAGTGCAACAAATTTGTCATTTCCAGAAGCTTCTGGATCATCAAGTATTTTGCGAAGTTGTTCTAAGTGACCCGGGCGCAACAAATGTTGAATGTCGCGAATGGCGACTTCGGTGACTAACTCAATGACTTTCGGGTCAACCTTCAAAAACTCTCGGCCATCAAGGTTGACAACTTCAACGCCCTCTTTGGTGAGTAGGCGATAAGGGGTTTTTAGGTCACCTACAGGAAGTAGGTCGG
>JBEBBT010000037.1:0-3026 GCA_041158245.1 Actinomycetota bacterium
GCTTTATTTTGTAAGAATTGAGACATGGCTGTGCAATCACCGATTGAATTGAAATACGAAGAAGCTGTTCACCTAGCCGGTTTACTTAAGAGCCTTACCCGTTGGGATCCAGCTGCAACCATTCGCATTCAAACTCGCGGCAAGATAGCCGGCGTTTGGGCAAAGACCCCTATGGATTGTTTGGTCTTTATCGCAATTCCACTAGTAACCGAGCCCGCAATGCCAATCGATTGCGTGGTCTTCGCTGCTCGAATGCGTGACATTCTTGGCGACCTTTCATCTTTAACTGATGAAAATCGTTCAAAGTCATACGCGCTTCCTGACGACTTAGGTAAACCACTCGAGTTCGCAGAGATGCCGCCAGAGTCCAAGTGGGTGCAGGGAGAAAAATCAACTTGTGGCAACCTCAGCGATGCGGTTGAAAAAGTAGTTGCTGAGTACCATGAACAAATCTCAATGTTCCCAAATGCCGACAACAAAATGCGCGACTATGTCGCTAACCAGGTTTGGCAAGGCAAAGCTATTTCGGGATTCCCGCTTCGCTGCATACACATTGCAAGGCAATTAGGTTTCTTGTCGCACGCAAACGCGTTTGCAAATTTCCAAAACGTAGATGGTTGGAAGCGACTATCCACACCTGGCGGCCAGATTTATCTAGATGATCGCCCAAAGAAAAATAAACTGCGCGTTGTTAAATAATATTAATTAAGTTTTCGATCGCGACTAAGTTCGTTAACTTCCTTTGGTGTTTCATTCATGAGGAAATGCGCGACCTGAACCAGATAAGTTACTAACTCTTCTCGTAGTTCTTCATTCATTTCCTGCTTTTCAACTGCAGACATCATGTGTTTTAACCAGGCATCTCGTGCCTCGGCATCAATTTTGAAATCAGCATGACGCATGCGCAATCTTGGATGTCCACGCTCTTCAGAATAAGTGCTCGGCCCACCCCAATATTGCATCAAGAAAAGTGTTAAGCGACGAATAGCTGGTGCTAAATCTTCTTCTGGGTACATTGGCCGCAAGATCGGATCGGTTGCAACACCAACATAAAAGTCTTCGACTAATTGGGTAAAGAACTTTTCTCCGCCAACGCGGTTATAGAAATCATCACTCATTAGCGCGGTGGGGTAGGCGGTGTGCCAGGAGTTGGGTACGGGCGGGTCAGAACCGGAACTCGAACTCCAGCGCTATCGAATGCGTTCTTAATTCTTTCGCGTAAAGCTCTAGCTAGTGTCATTTGTTGTTGCGGTGCAACCTTCGCAATTACCTTAATGAAAACTGCTTCACCCGAAACAGATTCGATGCCTACAAACTCTGGTCTGCCAAGCAGCATGTCATCGTAGGTTGGATCTTCATCCATATCACTTGCAATTTGTTCAACAATGTTTCTGATTCGATCGATGTCTTCGTCGTAGGCAACTGGAATTTCAACTGATGCCATCGTCCAACCTTGTGAACGGTTTGCAACGCGAATGATTTCGCCGTTACGGATGTACCAAACCACACCAGACAAATCACGAAGTCGGGTAACTCGCAAAGTCACTTCTTCAACGGTTCCAACCGCAACACCTAAATCGACCATGTCGCCAACACCGAATTGGTCTTCGATGATTAAAAAGATTCCAGCTAAATAGTCCTTGACCAAAGTTTGTGCACCAAAACCAAGCGCTACACCAACCACACCAGCGCTAGCGAGTAGTGGTCCAACATCCACTCCAAGTCGCGTAAGTACTAGCAGAACTGCGGTTCCCCAAATCATGATTTGGGCGGCACTTTTTAGAAGTTGCCCAATTGCCTCAGCGCGCTGTTCGCGGCGTTCACCCATAAGGATGTCGGTTAGCTCGTGGGTTCGAGCATTCTTGCGGGCACTGCCTAGCCGTTCTTTCTGGGCCGATTGGGCGGCCTTGCGCACTCCACGTTTGATGCCTCTGGTGAGGATGGAGTTCACCACTACAGCTGAGAAAATGACCAATGTGATGTAGAGCGGAGCGCCTAAAAACCAGTTCATGAAGGCGGTAGTCGAACTGAAAATGTTCTTGACTGCTAGCAGACCGATCAAGACAAGCTCCTTATTTCATTCAATGTCCAACCCTAGCCCTAACGCTCAAGGGCAGAGCGCATAAGACTTAGCCTGTGGCTCTACGCTCGCACCACTGAAGAAGGGAAACTCGTGGCCGAAAAAGTGCTTCCATCGCAAGAGGTTTTAGATCTCGCTAAAGCATTTCGAGTAGCAACCGAATACACAGCAGACACCGGCGAAGTAATCAAGGTTTCCGGTGCAACTGTTGAAAAAGTACTTGCTGCCCTCGGTGTTGATGTGAAAACTCCAAATGGTCGTGCGGCTGCGTGGGACCGAGTGAACAATGGTCCTTGGCGCAAAGTTCTTCCGCCGGTCGTGGTTTCCACTCAAGGAAAAGAAAAACATTTTCCAGTTCACGTTCCAGACGGTGCTGCAGTTGTAGTTTGGGTAGATCTTGAAGAAGGCGGTCGCGTTCCGGTTGGGCAAATCGACAATTACGTTCCACCTCGCAACATTGATGGCGCGATGGTTGGTGAAGCAACATTTGCCATCCCAACAAATCTGCCGCTCGGATGGCACACACTTCACGCAACGATTGAAGGCAACGCAACTCGTAAAACTATGCAGGCGTCATCAACAGTTGTCGTTACACCAAGTGTCTTGCAACTCCCAGAAAAAATGCGTGGCAAGCGCACCTGGGGATTGATGGCGCAGATGTACGCAACTCGCTCCAAAGAGTCTTGGGGGCTTGGCGACTTGCATGACCTTGCAACTCTTGGCAGCTGGGGCGGAAAACAAGGCGCAGGATTTGTATTGGTAAATCCGATGCATGCAGCTGAAGTTTCGGCACCGATGGCACCTTCACCATACTTGCCAGCAACTCGTCGCTATTTCAATCCGATTTATCTTCACATTGAAGATGTTCCTGAATATGCAAATTTGAAGTCTCGCGATAAAGCAAAGATTGAAAAACTCGCAGAACCTCTATTGAAACTAAATCACA
>JBEBBT010000038.1:0-17021 GCA_041158245.1 Actinomycetota bacterium
GGGGAATATTTTGTTGAACCTTCAGATCCACAAATGCGTGAGAAACTTGCAGCCCTAGGAATTATTTAGTGAGAAAAGTAGCTGCTGAATTTCTTGGCACGCTTCTTCTACTAACGTCAATTATCGGCTCGGGCATAATGGCTACGAACCTCACTAGCGATGTGGGAGTACAGCTATTAATAAATTGCATCGCGGTTGTGGCTGTCTTAATTGTTCTCATTTCGCTATTTGCACCAGTGAGCGGTGCCCAGTTCAATCCTTTGGTCAGTATTTATCTTCAGTTTAAAGGCAGACAAGACGGAATAACTACTGGTAAATATGTGATTGCCCAAGTGATTGGTGCAATAGCTGGAACGAAACTGGCAGAATTAATGTTCCATGAAAACTTCGGAACTATGGCAACAAAAGAAAGAAATTCACTTGGGTTGCTAATCGGTGAAGTTGTCGCTACAACCGGTTTGATTCTGATTATTGCATTCGCCGTTAAAGGTCAGATAAATGCCATGACGGTTGTTCCCGCATGGATTGCTGGCGGCTACTTTTTTACCTCATCAACTATTTTTGCAAATCCAGCTGTGACTATCGGGCGATCTTTTTCGGATAGTTTCGCTGGAATTCACCCAAATTCCATCCTAGGTTTCATCCTGGCTCAAATGGTTGGGCTTATTCTTGGAATATTAATCAGTAAACTTTTTGTGGAGGACTAAATGCAAAAGACAAGTGTTTTATTCGTATGTGTACACAATGCTGGGCGGTCACAAATGGCGGCGGCGTTCCTAACCACATTAGGAAAAGGTGAAATCGAAGTTCGATCAGCTGGTTCGATGCCGGCAGAAACTGTGAATCCAGCAGTTCTCGAAGCCCTTGCTGAAGTCGGGATTGATATTTCAAAAGAGATTCCAAAAGTTCTCACAACCGAAGCAGTCCAGGAATCTGATGTGATTATCACCATGGGTTGCGGAGATGCTTGCCCAATATTTCCTGGCAAGGTTTATCTAGATTGGAAACTTGAAGATCCAGCTGGTCAAGGTGTGGATGCAGTCCGGCCTATTCGAGATGAAATCAAATCCCGGATTGAGAATTTGATTACTGAACTACCTGCAATGCTAAATCGCTAAGCAATTAGCTTCGGATCAAAACCAACTGGTAATTCAAGTCTGTTTTCGGCCATCAACTTTTCATCATTCAAAATTTCACGGGTTGATTTATCCGAAACGATTACGCCGCCAGACAAAATTACCGAGCGTGGACAAAGTTCCAAGGCATATGGCAAATCATGTGTAACCATTAATACTGTTACATCCAGACTTCTAACAATGTCAGCTAATTCTCTGCGACTTGCTGGATCCAAATTAGAACTTGGCTCGTCCATAATCAAAATCTCAGGTTCCATAGCAAGCACCGTTGCAAGTGCAACTCGCCTGCGCTGACCAAAAGACAAGTGGTGTGGTGCTCGATCAGCAAAATCTGTCATTCCGACTTGTTCGAGAGCAAAGTTGACACAGTTTTCTAATTCGCTGCCGCGCAAACCCATGTTGAATGGACCGAATTCCACGTCTTCACGAACTGTTGGCATGAAAAGTTGATCGTCTGGATCTTGGAAAACAATTCCAACCCTACGACGGATTTCTAAGAGGTTTTCTTTATCGTTGACATCAAGTTTCAAACCTGCAACTTCAACTTCACCAGATCCGCTCAAAATTCCGTTGAGATGCAGAACTAGCGTGGTTTTTCCAGCTCCATTTGGGCCCAGTACTGCTACTCGCTCACCCTTGTTTATTTCTAGGTTCACTCCAAAAAGTGCTTGATGTCCATCTGGATAAGCAAACGCCAAATTTGTTAACTTCAAACTATTCACAAGTAAATTCCAATCAATAGGACGAGGATTGCAGTTAGAGGGAGCAATAAAGCTTGTAACCAAACTCTGTTAGATGCTGCAGAGTGATCTGCTCTTGGCATCTCACCATTAAATCCGCGCGAGAGCATCGCAAGATGAACTCGTTCGCCTCTTTCGTAAGAGCGAATAAAAAGTGCACCGGCTGCTTGTGCCACAATTTTCCAATCCTTTGGGCCCTTTGCAATAAACCCTCTCGATTCACGAGCTGTTTTCATGCGATTCAATTCATCTGTTACAACTGCCGAATACCGGAGCATAAAAGTTGCAATATTAATTAGTAGGGCTGGAACTTTTAGATGTGCAAGTCCATGCAAAATTTCTCGAACAGTTGTGGTTGATGAAAGCAAAATTGAAACAATCACACCAATTGTGCTCTTTACCAGGATTGCGGTACCCGCAATCAGGCCAGCTTTAGAAACCGTTACTCCATAGACATCTATATATGGAGCGCGACCAAGAAACGGCATCAACACCGCAAACAAGATGAATGGAACTTCAACCACCATTCGCTTTAAAACCGTTTTAAACGAAAGTTCGGCCATGACAATTAGTCCGATCAGCAAAACGAAGTAGCCCGCAAATGACGCATAGTTGTCTGCAGGCGTCAGCACTGCGATTAATAAAAATGTGAAAGCAGCCAGAATTTTTACATGCGGTGGAAGTTCATGAATGAATGTGTGTTTGTGGATGTAGAGATGATCGCCGATTTGGTGACCGTGTTCATGTTTTTCAGCCATTTTTATTTGGCTTTCGCACATACAGATAAAGCCCGGTGCCAACTAGACCAGTGGCTGCCACACCTGTAATGCCAGCGATCGCCCTCGAAAGTGCTGAGTTTTCAATTCCAGCTGTTTCGTAGTCAGCTAGTGCAGAACCACTTGTGACTGACTCTTTTTCGTTTTCAGCAAAACCTAAGTCGATTGCAACTTTGTTCAAGCCATCCGGGTGGGAAGATGCAAAGTAACTAACTCCACCAGCTAGTACACCACTGACTAGCAAAATTGCAATTGTGTATTTCTTCATCAGTTGAGTTTCACTTTTTTAATAGTCAATTCTTTTTTAGGAAGTAGCTGACTCGCTCCGTAAACCAAATCAGATCGAGTCGCGAGTACAGCGCCAATGGTCATAGCTGAAATCACTGCTTCACCAATTCCAATTAGTACATGCACCGATAGCATCGCACCTAAAACTTTATCGAGTTCGATGATTCCACTTCCACCAATTGCGTACTGAATAACAAAGCCCATCGCAGAAATTGGCACTGAAATAAATGCAGCAACTGCACTCGCTGCAATCACACTCGTATTCTTTTTCGGAAGAATTTTTAGTAGTGCTTTAAAAATAAACCAGCCGGCCAAAACTGTCAGCACACCCATATTCAAAATATTCAGACCGAGTGCGCTCAATCCGCCATCAGCAAAAATAAATGCTTGTAAGGCCAGCACAACTGTCATCGCAAGGAGTGCCACCCACGGACCCACCAAGATCGCAGCTAGAGCCCCACCCAATAAGTGGCCGCTAGTGCCAGCCGCAACTGGAAAGTTGAGCATTTGCACAGCGAAAATGAAAACGGCCGTAAGTCCAGCCATCGGCGCGACTTCTTGCTCCATACTTCCACGTGACTGCTTCAGCGCTGCGGCAATTGCAGCGCCAGAGACGACTGCTGCGCCTGCTGAAACTGGGAGATTGATAAAACCATCTGGGATATGCATAAACCCTCCGACCAGAGGTTATCAGTAATCTTTTGCAGTTGCAAAAGATTTGCAATAAGTCGGTACAGAGTTGGTCTTACGCTCAAGAATCAGAGATTAGGCAAGCGCTCCAAGAACTGCGCCGACCAAGGTTGCGTTCAAAACATCGCTGCCAACCTCGATCAGCCAAACCTTCAATCCATGCCCCGCGAACATTCGGTGGGACAACGAGGCAGCAGCTGCGCTGCCTACTCCAACGAAAGCGCCGACCATTGCGCCGCTTGTGAGATTAATTTCGCCAGTGGCTGCATACCAACCAAGGATTACTGCAATCGCAAATGTTTGAACTAAAACCCCAACCAGGGTCAGACCAAAGACCAAACCCATATTCCCTGTGCCTGGTACATCATCGGTAGTCCGACCCATTGCCCGCCACCAAACTGGAAACATGGTCTTAGGGCCAAACCACAAGAATCCGGCTACAAAATTTGCAAGGGCTGCAATCAAAACAGCAACATAATTAATTTCTGGATAAATCATTTGAACGCTTTCTTTCGGCAGAGCCTCAACCTTAAACGAGACATTGAAATTGACAGAGCATTTTTTGAAGTTTTTACCCTTTGCAACCTGCAACTTAGAAACATGACTCACAAAACAATAGGACTTTTGGCACAGGAAATAGAAATAGTTTGAATCTAGCCTGCAGCCGTGATGCGTTCAATTCTTGTTATTGGGTCTAGCTCCGCCATAGGCAATGCCGTAGTGGCTCGGATTAGAGCTAATGGTGATCTTGCATTTGGTGTTGATACTCACGGTTGCGACATCACAGTTGATTTCAGCACGACTGCAGGTCGACTCGAAGGTATCGAATCTGTTTTAGAAAAAACTAGTAGCAGGATTGATGCAATTATTTCTGTTAGTAATACAAATGCAAAAAAACCTGTTGCAATCTCAGCTAACTTTTTTGGAATTACGCAGTTCATTGAAGGCCTATATGAAGAACTAAAAGATGGAATCTCGCCGCGAATAAGCATTCTCAATTATTACGACGAGTGCGATGAGATTTCTAAAGATCTTGTTAATGGAATGCTGCATAGCGGTGAAAGAATCTCCCTCATGTTGGCACAGGAACTGACTGAGCAATTTCCTGAACTTGCTGGCCAAAACTATTCATCGAGCCAAAAGGCCTTGCAGATTTGGGTGCAAGATATGGCTCAAAAATCTCATTGGAAATTAGCTGGGATATTAATGAATACCGTCACTGCTGATAAAACTGTTTCATCTGAAGATGTGGCAGACCTACTTGTCTGGTTGGCAAGTAGTGCAAATACATCGCATACTGGTGAAGTTTTTAATGCTAAAGATCTGGCTAAATTGCGCGCAGATTTCTAATTATTGCAAACCAAGAGCTTGAAGTAAGTATGGCTCCAGCTCATCAGCGAGCGACTTTGCATAGGTTGCAGTGAAGTGCTTGTCGTCTATGTATCGAATGATTTTGCCATCAACTGGTGTACAGGTCCCATTAGGGCAAATTTCATTTGTTAAATCAACAACTTCAACAAATTGTGGTGAATCAAGTTGGTCTTGATACTCAGCTTCACTCAAATAAAAGTCAGAAGCATTTAGAGAGCAAAATTCTTGATAAGCGGAGTTTGCCTGAATGCATTCGGGGACAATGAAGCCAAACCGAGGAGTCGTGCGAATACCCATCACTGGGATACCGGAGTCGGCGAATGATTTGAGAAGGAATTGATCTGCTTTAGAGAATGCTTCTTTGGTGGCGGCTTTGTTTGCATGTGTGGTTTCCATGACAACAAGATCAGGCTTTATACGACTCAAGATTTTTACTAACTCTTGGCGCCATTCATCGCAAAAAGTCGCTTGGCGACCTTCTGCATGAGTGCATCCCTCTTTGATCATTACTTGCAGTTGCCAGCCGTTTTTCTTCACCACAGGAGCAATCGCATCAAACCATTGTCCGGCAGTCGAAGTTCCAACAATGACAATTTTCTTTTCAGCCACTTTTTCGCCGAAATAGCAAACCCGAACTACTCCAGATTCACAATATTCATTCAAATACGTTGGGTAATCCCGTCCAATATTTTCAAGGGACGGAGTGAGAATTTTGTCTGCTGCTTGAGCGCTCTGAAGATTTGAACCGCTTAATGCAAAAGCCATAAGAGGGACAAATGCAATCGCAATTAATTGGGTGACAAACTTCTTAGAATCAGAAATTGAATCAATGCTCTTCACAATTATTTTTGTTAGTTCGTTTAGCAACCATGCAAGCAAAATACTTGCGGCAGTCAGTGCAACTAAGTAATAAATTGCAATTTCATTTGCTGAATCACCCGATCGCTGTAAAACAGATGCGGGAATAGCTCGGCCGCGGTTTTCATCAGTGTAGTAACGAAATGCAATCAGCAGTGGCCAATGGATCAGATAGATTCCGAAAGAAATCCCACCCAGGAATTGCAAAAGCTTTGAATTTAGGAAATCTTGTAGAGCTGTCTTTCCATTTTCAGGTGCTAGCAAAATAATTGCACATAGCAATCCCATCGCCAATCTGATCCAGACTCCAAGTGGTTCTACACCGAATACAGGAAGAACAGCAACAATCAGAATTCCGAAGAACACTGTATTTACAATGATTGAAACGGATTTTTCACTCGACCACCGCCAATTTAATCCACCCAAGAAAAGGCCCAACAAAAATGCCCAAGCCCAATTCAAAGAGTTAAAGTGATAAACAGTGGTGCCATCAAAGCGGAGTCCATCCAATAAACCTAATAGAACTGAAATGGCTCCAAGTGACCAAAATGCGAAAGATCTAATCGTTGCTGTCATCTTTGGCGCAACGCGAGTCACCACAAATCTGATTACAGAAAGTGCAATAGCACCTTGAATCAACATTGACATCGCCCATAGATGCAAAGTTGGGCTAAGGATGCTTGTTCTTACCCAATAATCTGATGAATTCGCAATCTCGTAATAATTTCCAAATCCAAGACTCATCGCGAAAACAGATTTAAGCCAGTCAGCTTTCTTTAAAACATCAACGTCAACATAAATCCAAATAGCAATGGCCAACAGGACGAGATGCATTGGCAGTAGAAGCCGCCAAAGTGTGTTTCGCAGATCGTTTAAAAGTCCAAGCTTGACCCCACTATCAAGTGCCCGCTTGATTTTGGCTCCTGATACATAGCCGCTAATTGCCAAGAAAAGTGTTAGCCCAGAAGAAAGGCCGGACACCCAGGAATAGTGAGCACCAAGAATGATGAGAGCGGCCAAGGCCCGCATACCTGTAATTTCATGAATGAATCTGGGCTTTTGCACCCGCGTAGCGTAGAGGCTTAAAAAGAAAATTCAGGACTTTTTCCCCTGACTAGCGGCATACCCCTGGGGGTAACTTTCAGTTTAGGAGGTCTGAACTGGCCAGTCATGCTCGGTGAGGTCAAGATTCAGAAAAACCGTGAAGAAATTAGTAGTCCTAGGTGCCGGAACCGCTGGCACAATGGCAGCAAATAAATTACGCAAAAAACTCGCAAAGTCCGAATGGTCAATCACGATGGTAGATCAGGACAACAAACACATCTATCAGCCAGGGCTTTTGTTGATGCCTTTTGGCGTATATCAACCAGAAGAACTTGTGAAGAGCCGCAAGCGCTATCTCGCATCTGGCATTGAGCTAGTTGTCACTGAGATTGATCGAGTTGATGCAGATGCTAAAACTGTATCGCTTTCTAACGGAAGCACCCTTGATTACGACTATTTAATCATTGCAACTGGCACATCCCCACGGCCCGATCAAACACCGGGTATGGATGGCGAACTTTGGAATGAAAAAGTTTTTGAGTTTTTCACGCTCGAAGGATCAACAGCACTTCGAGACAAACTCCGGACATGGGAGGGCGGCAAACTCGTAGTTCACGTTACAGAGATGCCAATCAAATGCCCAGTAGCTCCACTCGAATTTTGTTTCCTAGCTGATGCGTTCTTTGAAGAAAAAGGAATGCGCGACAAAGTAGAAATTACTTACGCGACTCCACTAGAAGGTGCCTTCACAAAACCAGTGGCGAGTGCCGCTCTAGGCAACATGCTTGATGAACGCAAAATAAATTTGGAACCAGACTTCATGATTGAAAGTGTCGATAATGAAGAGGCAAAAATTGTTTCAATGGACGAACGTGAAATTCCATTTGACCTTCTTGTCACAGTGCCACTGAATATGGGTGCTGATTTCATCGCTAGATCAGGTCTAGGCAATGACCTGAACTACGTTCCAGTTGATAAAACCACACTACTTTCCAAGAAATACGACAACATTTTTGCAATTGGCGATGCATCAGATATTCCAGCTTCTAAAGCTGGTTCTGTGGCACATTTCTCAATCGACTTGTTTGCAGAAAATTTCATCGAACATATTGAAGGAAAGCCAATGAAAGAACTTTTCGATGGACATGCAAATTGTTTCATCGAATCGGGTCATGGAAAAGGTTTATTGATTGATTTCAATTATGAAACTGAACCGCTAACCGGAACTTACCCGCTACCAGTTGTTGGTCCATTTTCTTTACTAAGAGAAACTCGGATTAATCACTGGGGCAAGCTCGGATTCCGCTGGGCATATTGGAATATGTTGCTTCCTGGCCGTCCAATGCCAGTTTCTGCACGCATGTCAATGCTTGGCAAAAAATTACCTAAAACCGCAAACAAATAGAAAGGTTGGACATCATGCCTGTCACCGAAATCGCTGGCGCACAAGTCCATGTGAATGAAGAAGGTTTCCTCACCGAATTCGATGAGTGGAACGAAGAAATCGCCAAAGTTTTGGCAAAGAATATTGATATTGAACTCACTGATGCACACTGGAAAGTTCTGAACTTTTTACGTTCTGATTTCAAAGAGCAAGGCGAGACTGCAACTACTCGTCGCGTGGCAACTGTGGGTGGCGTAGCAGTTAAAGAACAATTCGAATTATTCCCAAAGAAGCCAGGAAAGAAAATGTCATACATCGCTGGTCTTCCAAAACCACACGGCTGCGTCTGAGAGGAAACTGAAATGACAACCATGGCAACAAACCCAGTAATTGTTCCAAACTTTGATGATGAAGGTTCAGCCGATCGAAAGATTGCTTTCATCTGTTCCAAAGGAAACCTCGACATGGCGTACCCAGGTTTGATTTTGGCAAATGCTGCTCTTGGTGAAGGAATTGAAACTCATATTTTCTTCACATTCTGGGGCTTCGACATGATCATCAAGTCACGAATGAATGACTTGCAATTCTCACCCGCTGGAAATGCCGCAATGCACTTGCCAGTTGGCGACATGCACTTGCCACAATCAATGGCGCCACTTCCTGGCATGACTGCAATGGCAACCAAAATGCTGAAAAAGCAAATAGCAGATATAGGAGTCCCAACCGTTCCAGAAATGCTTGAACAAATTGTTGCAGCAGGTGGACATTTGTGGGCCTGCCGAATGTCTGCCGACATGAACAAAGTAGATGAAACAGATTTGATTGAAGATCTTGAAGGAATTATCAATGCATCTGATTTCATTGAACTAACAAACAATGCGCAAGTAATTTTCATCTAACAAAGACTCGACGGTGGGGTTGGCATGACACCCCACCGTTGACCTTTTAAGCCTTGGCTTTTGAAGCTTTGCGATTTATCGCCTTCATACCTTCTCGTTTTGCCAGTGGGGTGAGGTTTGGATGGGATTTAATGAACTTTTTAACTGCCGAAGGATCAACATACGAGTAATCTCTCAAAGCCCAGCCCACTGCTTTAGCTATAAAAAACTCCGAATCACTTTGCCGTATTTCGCAAAGTTTAAAAAGTTTAGATGCATCTACTTTGTCCTTCAAAACAAGCTGATGGATTAGAGCAGAACGAACTAGCCATTTGTTGTCTGATTCAATCCAGTTGAAAATCACTTTATCTAGCTCGCGATTTTCACTTACAACATAGCCAATCGCAGGCCTAAGCGAATCTACTGAATCCCACCAGGATTTGTGGGTGATGAAGTATTTAACATGTGTGGATACAAAACTAGCCGACAAAACTTTTTTATTTTTATTCAAGAATTCGCAGGCCAACATTTGATATTCGCGCTCATCTAGTTCCCAAAGCATTCGCATCACTTTGATGATTTGGCTTTGAGTTGGTTTTTCAAATCTTGAACTCACCTCGCGCAAAATTTCAGTTCGAGCGGGAGCATTCACACCCGCAAATTCAAACTGATTTCTCATGTAGGCAGACATTTCACTTGCTATTCGCGGATTGAATCTACTTTCAATAGAAAAACGTAAACCCGCTACAAACTCTTCTTCGTCGAAAGGTCTTGTAGCGGGTTTCACGGTGCAATTATTGCGGAACCTGATCTTCTGGAATTTCGGCTTCAGGGCCGGCGAAATCTTCAGGGGTGTGAGGTACGTGATGGCCTTTTTCTCGGTTCCAAGCTTTCACTGCAAGAAAAGCGGTTGCGATAACCGAAAGGATTAGAAGCACCCAGTTGAGTTCAGCTGAAGTTCCAAGAGAACCTAAAACAGTTCTGGCGTTGTAAATCACAACTGTTCCACCAACTAAAACACCAAACGGGGCGTGCGGCAATCGTCCGGCAAGTTTTGCTGCGAAAGGTGCCATCACTACACCACCAAGCATTAATCCAACTACCACGTTTAGAGGAATCTCAGTCTCGCTAGATGACAATCCAAACAAGAAACCTAAACTAGCTGAAACGGCAACTAAAAATTCTGCTGCACTTACTGTCCCAATAACGAGACGCGGATGAGTTTTCGTTGCAGTTAAAAGGGTTGGCGTCGTGATTGGCCCCCAACCGCCACCACCGGATGCGTCAACAAAGCCAGCAAATAATCCAAGTCCTGCCATGGTGTATCCACGAAGTCGATTCTTTTTAGCCTTCACAACCGCTATGCCAAATCCAAATCGAATAACTAGGACAAGACCCAACACGAGCAAAAGAGCCGCCATGTAGCTCTTCGCACTTTCAAGTGAGATCTGCGTTAAAACTGTTGCACCAAGAAATGCGCCAACGCCACCAGGAATACCGATCCGAAGTAAGACGTGTTTGTCTACGTTGCCTTCGCGCCAGTGGGAAGCACCGCTTGCGAGTGTGGTGCCAAGTTCAGCGAAGTGCACTGCGGCAGAAGCTGCTACCGCTGAAGCGCCTAGGAGCACTAGAACTGTGGAACTAGTAACACCGAAGGCCATACCAAGAGTGCCATCAACCAACTGGGCAACAGCTCCGCCAATTGAGTAGCGAAGGGACTCGAATAAATCTTGCATTTTTCCTCTTTGTTCTGATTAAAGTGGGGTAAAACAGCCCTATTTAACCACAATTACAGAAATGTCAAGAATTCGGCGCGCCCCAGGCGCTCGGATCGTCTGCAAGAGATTGAACAAATTGAGGCAAATGACCACTAATTAGGTCCTCAACACTCACAGAATCAAGAATTTTTCGTTCGCTTGAGCGCAGTGCAATCCAGATTTTTTCAAGGCCTACAGCTGCTCCTTGATACTCAACGCCTTCAGGCCGCTGTCCTCTAACCGAGGTGAGCGGTCCATCAATCGCGCGTAAAAGATCGGCTAGGTGAATCTGATTCGCCGGTCGCGCCAATCGAAAACCACCTTCACGCCCACGACGACTTTCAAGAAGACCAGCCCGCTTTAAAGCATTCAACGCTGTTCTCAAGTAATCGTCCGACATATTTTGGCGTTCACAGATGTACTCGATGCTTACCCATTCTTCTTTGCTCGCAGCAATTTCTAGGACAGCCCTGACACCGTAATCGGTCAAGGTGTTGAAGCGCATGGCACAATTATTACTTATTCAAATAGGCAAATATCAATAAGGACTTACTAATGAGCGCAACCACGATTCTCAATACCGCAATCTTGATTCTGGTTGCATCTTTTCTCTTCGATGTAGTCCTGAATCGACTCAACTTAAAGCACAGCGAAAAGCCGATTGATCCAGAATTCTCATTTCTTTACGATGACCAAAAACGTGAGTCAGCCCTTGAATATCAGCGAGTGAATTACAAAACCAATTTACTTTCAGATTCGATTACAACCATTTTTACAGTTTTAGTTTTAGCACTTGGTGGATTTGGCGCAGTCGATAAATTCGTACGCACTTATTCAGATAACGAAATTCTTATTGGTCTTGGATTCATTGCTATTGTGAGTTTGCTCGGCTCAATTATTTCTTTGCCATTTTCAATTTATAGCACTTTCGTCATTGAAGCTAAATTTGGATTCAATAAAACCACTGTAAAGACTTTTGTCACCGACAAAATAAAAGGCACAATTATTGGAGCGATAATTGGTGCACCGCTGTTTAGCGCAATTGTCTGGATTTATCAGGGGCTTGGTGATTATTTCTGGCTAGCAGCTTGGATTTTAATTTCAGCATTTTCATTGTTTTCTTTTGCATTTGGCACCACGCTCATCTTGCCTAGGTTTAACAAACTCTCACCTCTCGAAGATGGTGATCTGAAAAGCGCCATTTTGGATTATTGCAATTCCCAGGGCTATTCAGTTGGGCGACTCTTTGTTATGGACGGAAGTAAGCGCAGCACTAAAGCAAACGCATTTTTCGCTGGAATTGGAAAATCAAAAACAATCGTGCTTTACGACACGTTGATTGAAAAACTTTCGGTTGAAGAGGTTGTCGCGGTACTAGCTCATGAGGTTGGTCACTACAAACGCAAGCACACTCTCGCTATGTTTATTTCTTCGCTTGCTCAAACTCTGGCTACCACTGCGCTCCTTGGCTGGATGCTCAATTATCCGGAAGTTTCATTCGCATTAGGCGCAGAAGTCCACAGCTTCCACATAGCTGCAACGACATTCTTTTTACTGTTTACCCCAATTTCAATGGTCATAGGTCTTGCTTACATGGCACTCTCTCGCCGGAATGAATTCGATGCAGATGAATACTCAACTAGCACTTATCCAAAAGGTGTCCTTGGCACAGCCCTTGGAAAAATCAGTACTGATGCACTTGCAAACTTAAATCCACATCCACTTTATGTGAAGGTGCATTACACCCACCCACCAGTGATTGAGCGCCTCAAAGCACTCAAGTAACTATTCGGCAGACAATTTCGAAAGCGCTGTTCGAAACTCTTTCTCATTTATTCCGCCAATTACTTTTGCAGCAATTCGGCCTTCTCGGTCTATTAGCAAAGTGGTTGGCAATCCATAGATTGGCTGAATCGGTTGCAATTTTGAAAGGTATTCGTCGCCATTTCCAATTTGGTAGTCAATTTTGTATTTTTTGGCGAAAGCTTGTGCTTTGGCTTCGGTGTCATCATTCGTTAGACCAATGAATTGAACATCTGGGAAATCATTTGAAATTTCGACTAGAAGTGGCGTTTCTTCAATGCAAGGGCCACACCACGAGGCCCAAAAATTCAGAACTGTGATTCGATTTGGATCGAATTCCAGCACATCCCCAGAATAAGTTTTCGACTGTAATGCTGGAACTATTTTCCGAGCTGCCGCATCGATTATTTTTACTTTGTTCGTATCAACTTTTTTATTATTGGAATTGTCACCAACAAATGTGAATGTCACTGCCCCCGCTAAAAAGGAAATTGCAAGTGCAATCAAAATATTTTTGATGCCTAAGCGGGGGATTTTCTTATCCAATTTCGTAGCCAGCTATCTCTTTAATTGCTGAAAACACCGATTTGATAGTCCACGCGCCCTCGCCAGGATTTTGTAAAGTATCAAGTCCATGTTCTGACAAGTAATTCATCAGAGTAGTTGGAACATAATCCTTTGAGGCATCTGGCAACCCAGTGTTAAGCCACCGCCAATTCAAATCTGGATCTATCACATTCACAATTGGTGCATCCACCATACGATATGTATTCGCTTTACCGGTTAACCAGTCTTTTGGTTCGCTCTGCTGTTCCGCTTCTGTGATTGGTTCGGCTTCAGGAATAACTCCGAAGAACTTCCAGAACTTATTTAAGGTTTTTTGATTTGCGGTCGCCATGATCCAGGACTTTTCACCGTAGAGGTTTTGGTAAGCATTAATTCTTTCTACAGTATCTCGATCCCCATCGACTGAAACTTCAAGTACAGTAATTTTTTTAGATAAACCCGTGTTTGATATTTGTTCGGCCATTTGCTTCATATTTGCTGTTGTCATTGGGCAAACGTGTGAACAAGAAGTATAAAAATTGGCCAAGATGATTATTTGGCCTGATAGGTCGTCGAGCGAGAAAGTGTTTCCATTCGAATCTAGCAACTCTATGCTCTTAACTTCTGAGCTGACTTCAGATTTTAGAAAAGTACCACCATCAGCCGCGGGGGTTGCTTCAGAAAAATTCGATTCATCAATTGTGTGGCTGTGATGGGTGTGGTCAGAAGAATCTAAATTTGCACAACCCGCCAAAACTAAAACTGAAACTAGAAGTGCGATTATTTTGCGCATACGGTAAAGCCTAAAACTCACCCGACTATTCGCAGTAACCGCCATCACAACAAGGCTGGATGTAGTAACAAACTGGACAAAAGTCTTTTCCGCCACGGCGTTCGAGATCTACTTTTTCACAAGCGGGACATGGTCCTGGGTCACCCATCATGGGAGCGGATTATGGCGAAAATCTTGAGTCAATTCCTCAACACTCTCAGCATTTTTGGCTAGGTAAACTATGCAATATGGAACTACAAAAAGTCATTCTCTACTACGGCTTCACTCCACTTGAGGATCCTGAAGCCATTCGCCTATGGCAGCGCCAGTTGTGTGAAAGTTTGGGTTTGACCGGACGTATCTTGATTTCGAAGCACGGAATCAATGGCACCCTAGGTGGTTCACTTTCAAACTTAAAGAAATACGTGAAGGCCACAAAGCAATACCGTGGGTTTAACAAAATTGACTTCAAATGGTCTGACGGAACTGGGCAGGAATTTCCAAAACTGCGAATTAGAGTTCGAAAAGAAATCGTAACCTTCGGTGCCCCAGAGGAATTAGTTGTTAATGAAAATGGAGTTGTCGGCGGCGGAGTTCATTTACGTCCTGAAGAAGTAAACAAACTTGTTGAAGAACGTGGTGATGACGTTTTCTTTTTTGACGGTCGAAATGCATTCGAAGCCAAAATTGGTAAGTTTAAAAACGCAATTGTGCCTGATGTGGAAACCACTAGAGACTTTGTAAAAGAGCTTGAAAGTGGCAAGTACGACCACATGAAAGACAAGCCGATTGTTACTTACTGTACAGGCGGAATTCGGTGCGAAATTCTTTCTTCGGTGATGATCAATCGCGGATTCAAAGAGGTGTACCAAATCAAGGGTGGAATTGTTCGTTATGGCGAGAAATACGGAAATGACGGCCTTTGGGAAGGTTCACTCTATGTTTTCGATTCTCGGATGAACGTAGATTTCGCTGAAGATGCGAAGGTCATTGGCGAATGCGAAAAGTGCGGTGGGCCGACAAAAGAGTTCTACAACGTAATCACGCCCACAACTCAACGTATTTTGGCGCTGTTGTGTGATGAATGTTCGAGAGACGGATTAGCCAATGGCACCCTCGAACAACCTCTCACCCATCTCTCCAATACTGTTGGCTAAGTAAAAAATAGGCGCGTCGGGAAGTCTGGTCGACACATTTAAAGGAGTGTCGGTGAATCGCAAGTGGCTGTCTGAAGTTTTACGCGATGAAACTAAATCTGCATTTATTTTGTTTTCAGTAGCTGCACTTACTTTGGTATTGACTATATCTCCCTTCTCTGAAAATTTAATCAATATTGCAAATTCTGAATTCTCGATTGGTAAATTTGAAACTACCTTACGCGCTTTAAGTAGTGAATATCTATTAGCAATTTTCTTCTTTATCGCAGGAATTGAACTGCGCCACGAAATCACCCAAGGCAGTTTGAACACATTTAGATCAGCGGTTGTACCAGTCTTTGCGGCTGTTGGTGGAATGCTCGCACCAGCAACCATTTTCGTTTTGATTAGCACATTTGATAATGGGTGGGGAATTCCAATTGCAACTGATCTGCCATTTGCACTTGGAATTGTAGCGATTTTTGGCAAACACTTTTCGATTGAAGTTAGGGCATTTTTGTTAGCGCTTGCAATTGTTGATGACGCATTATCGGTATTAATCATCGCATTTGGTCTAGGCCACGTATCGATACATCCAACGCTGATTGCTGTGATTCTTGGTTTATTTGTTCCAACCCGCAATCAAATTGCCGAAAAAGTTCGCCATGTTTTACAACCACTTTCTAGTGGTGTTGCACTTCCTTTGTTTGCAATCACCGCTTTGGCAATTCCGATCACATTTTCAGACTTTCTCAACCATCAGAGTTTTGCAATCTCCCTATCCAGATTGATTGGAAAACCTCTAGGCATAACTATTGGCGCACTGGTTGCCATTTACTTTTTTCGAGCCATACCTAGTATTTCAAAAGGTGAAATATTTGCAGTTGGTGCAACTGCCAGTATCGGATTTTCAGTCTCATTGCTTTTTGTAAACCTAAGCGGTTTTAGCCACGAGCAAATCGTTGAAGCGACTGCCGGAGTCGTCTTTGCAATCCCGCTCTGTGCAGCATTGGGTGCATTCGTCACTTATATGACTAAGTACCCTTCCCGAAAATAGCTCTGAGTTTTAACCTGTCCTCATGAAAACCGCACAGTTTGAAAGAATGAAGTCTGGCCTTGGTTTTGTGGCAGCCCTTGATCAAAGTGGGGGCAGCACTCCAAAAGCCTTGAAACTTTATGGATTAACAGAATCTGATTACAAAAACGATTCTGAAATGTTTGATCTGATTCATGAGATGCGTACTCGCATCATCAAAAGTCCAGCCTTCAACTCTCAAAAGATTTTGGCTGCGATTCTTTTTGAAATGACTATGAATCGAACGATTGATGGTGTTGGCACGGCTGAGTACCTGTGGAAAGAAAAGGGCATAGTTCCGATACTCAAAGTTGATAATGGTCTGCAAGATGAAGCAAACGGAGTTCAGCTGATGAAACCGATTCCTGAGCTCGATGCTCGACTAGCTGCAGCTACCACTTACGGTGTCTTCGGCACCAAAATGCGATCGGTAATTAAGTCGGCAAACCCCACCGGAATTTCCCAGATTGTAAATCAGCAATTTGAAATCGCTACAACCATTTTGAATGCAGGTCTATATCCAATCATTGAACCGGAAGTAGATATCAAGGCCGTTGACAAACTTGAATGCGAAAAACTACTCAAAACTGAGTTATTGAAGAAATTGGATGAATTGTCGGAAGATAAATTTGTGATGCTGAAACTCACAATCCCCACCGAGCCTGACTTCTATAAAGAGTTGATAAGTCATCCAAGGGTGCTTCGAGTGGTTGCGCTCTCTGGTGGATATTCACGTGAAGAGGCAAACAACTTACTTGCAAAAAACC
>JBEBBT010000039.1:0-2637 GCA_041158245.1 Actinomycetota bacterium
GATTTTTGGTCCGATTACTGATTTTGCTAAAAGGTTTGCCCCAAAGGTTCCGGCTAGACCTGCAATCACAGTTGCACTGATTACTCGAACATCGGAAGCACTAATTAGTTCTGTAGTTGAAAAATATTTCGGAACTAATAAATCCCAACCGAAAACTTGATTACATAAATAAAGCCAACCGTAATTAGCAAGAGCTGCAAATGCTGTTGCACCAACACCATAAGTCCAGATACGCCATGCAGGTGGGGTTACTTGTCGAGCAAGCTTTGCCATTGACTTCCTCCATGGTTAGCCCGAGTAAATGTGCGGCGAGGGAGGGATTTGAACCCCCGGAGGCTTTGACACCTCAGACGCTTTCAAGGCGCCCGCATTAGTCCGCTCTGCCACCTCGCCCGACTATTAAATAGTCACGTGCAAGATTACGCGAACCAAATAAATAAGGGAAATTCGCTTAGTTTTCCCGCCATAGTGGTCGGGTTAAACATGTTGGTCCGCCTTCACCACGGTTGATCACACTTGCCGGATAGGTGTGAACTTCCACCCCAGCATCTTTCAGGCGCTTTTCAGTAATTGGGTTGCCATCTGGCATAACGACAACACCAGGCTTAATGGCTAGAACATTGCAAGCAAGTGATAAATATTCTTCATCCGGCACTGAGACTGTATTTATGCCGCGAGCTTCCAGTTCCTGAAG
This sequence comes from Actinomycetota bacterium, assembly GCA_041158245.1. Taxonomy (GTDB): domain Bacteria; phylum Actinomycetota; class Actinomycetes; order S36-B12; family UBA5976; genus JAFMIT01. The sequence goes on from JBEBBT010000039.1 coordinate 695, forward strand.
CAGGGTTATCGGTGCTTCTTTTTCATAGACCACAGCTAGGTCTTCACGAACCGGAGAAATAACACTCATCATGTGTAAACAAAACTCTGGACCAAGTGCATGCGGCATGTGGAAAGTCATTACTTCTATGCCGTCTTGAGCAAAGATTGCTCGAAGTTGTTTTTCGCCTTCGGCATTTGTGCGATAGGTGCGGCCAAGTCCAATTGTTTTTGAATCTAACCAGAACATGTCACCACCATCAGCTGTCGCGCCGCCAGTTAGAACACCAACGGTTGGAATTCCTAAAGCGTTTAGATCTCCAGCAAGTAGTGAAGGTTCTTTTTTTCTGGCTTCCTTGGCACCTTGGAATTGCACAACACCGCTTGGAATAACAAATGCTGGGTCATAAGTAAAAATCGCATCTGGTAGACCTGGTGCTTCAGGCAGAACTTCAACGTCACAACCAAGATCGCGAAGCAATTCAACAAAAATGCCATGATCGCGAATCAGCGCATCAAGGTCCAAATCATTTGGTGCGCCAAGCCAATGCGCTGCTTGGTAATCGGCATCCCTAGTTGGTGTTCTCACGGCAACCCGCTTCAAAGTTGCTACCGAAGAACTAACTCCAAAATTTGTCATGAACTCATCTTCTCGGACACCACGCTTAAAGACAACCTAGACAATCGGCAAAATTGCTTCGATTTCAATTCCACCCGAATCTAAATTGCGGCGCTTAACGCCCAAGGTTTGCTTTGCCGACATCTGGCTGCCTAAACCTGGTTTTAAATTCTGACCAAAATGTGCACCATTATTTTTGAAAACAACTTTGATCGAATTGTCGCTAAAGCTACTTACTCTGATTTCTCCCTGGCTGGCTTTACCGTGTTTAACTGAATTAGTTGCAAACTCAACAAATATGTCATTGAGTGCATAACTGCAAACTGAATCTTTTGATATTGCCTCTTCAACGTCACTTGGAATTTCTAAATGGATCTTAAAGACTCCATCCCAAATTTCATTCAAACTCATTATTGATTCTGAAGGTGAAGTCGACTTTGGCATGGCAACCAGGTCACTAGTTAATGATTTTAAGTTTTCATTAAGAATATTTTTTGCTTCGGGATTGCCTTCTGATATTTCCTTCTGAAATTTCAAGGCAGCTGAAATGAGTTTTCCTTGGACATCTCGATGCACAACAGAAGCTAAATGTTGTCTTTCTGTCCAAAGTTGCGACCCCAATCGAGCATTAATCCAAGTAAGTTTGTTAACACTTTCTTCTAGCGAACTTAAGACTTCTGATCGAGATTCTTTTACTCCATAGAAAATTGCAATGATCCAACAAAGGACTATGGCAAGCAATCCAATATAAAAATCAGTTCTACCTGTTTTAACTATGCCAAATGCATCGGTAAAAAATTTAATGTCAATCATAGATTTGTGTAGAAACCAAAAAATTAAACTTGCAACAGTTACCTGCAACCAAAGTGCACTCTTAGCCAACACTGGTTCAATTAATTTTTTGGCCAAGAAAACAGAAACGAAAAGAAAAACCATTAAGAAGGCAAGCGCAATAAATGCTTTAACTGGATTTTGCGTTCCGAAGAGGGCATTACCCACTAATAATCCAAATGCAATTCCAATTAATGGAATCGGATGGAATGGCTTAAGCGCTGAAAGAACTAAGACTCGTCTACTACTTACGTTTCTTGGATTTTCAATTTCTTGGAATTTTGGAACCTGAAATTCACTCTCAAAAAGTTCATGGCTTAATGGTCGAACTACTTGATCGGAGACTCGGATCAATTCCTGGACCACTAACTTTTCGTCGTTACCACTTTTACTCGAACTAAAAACTGAAGCTGCAAGCGCGGAATCAATTGCTGCTTTTATTTTTGAAATAATTTCGTTCTTGATTTCTATCAAGTCGGTTTCATTTATCTGAGTTGCTTTACGCAGATTTTCTC
>JBEBBT010000040.1:0-2515 GCA_041158245.1 Actinomycetota bacterium
TTGCATCTAGTCGATAGCCAACTCCGCGAACTGCAACTGCGATGCGCGGTCCTCCGTGTAATTCAATCTTGCGACGCAGTCGTGAGATGTGAACTTCGAGAAGATGGTCGTCTCCAAACCAGGTGCCCCAAACTCGATCGAGTAATTCTTGTCGGTGAATAACTCGGTGTTTGTTGTGCATCAAGATCGCTAGAAGTTCGAACTCAGTCCGAGTTAGTTCCAAAATCTCTTCACCCACCATGGCAACGCGATTTTCGACACTCAATTTCAATTCATTATGAACTAAAACTGTTTTACTCGGATTTAGTCGAGCTTTTTCTCGGCCAATAACAGCGGTGGTTCGAGTGACAAGAATTCTTTGGTTTCGATCTCGAGACACATAATCATCTGCTCCGGCAGACAGGCAGCTAACTTCTTCAACTTCATCATGAAATTGCGGGGACACAATCACAGGTACATTTATTTGAGCTCTAACTTGCTGACACATCGATAGTGCATTTCCAATTCCGTTTTCGGTGGCCATCACTACAACATCTGGCTTGGCATTCGAAAGTGCAGCAATTGGATTTTGATTCTCAAAATGGCTGTATGTTCGAAATCCGGCCGTGTCATAAATTTTGCAGACAGCCCGTTGTTGTGCTGGACTGTCTGCAATGACAAATACGGATAAGGTCATGGGTCCTCCCCCTGATAGGACTGTGCTTGTTCACAGTGAGCGCACTTAACTCTCAATAGTTCTCAACCACATCTCGAACCCGTCACGCTTTATGCACAACCGCTGCGAACTGCGAGCACCAAACACCCGCAGGACTGCCAAAGTTCTCGAGAGGCCACGGGTAGGCTTAAGGTCAGGAGGAATTACCCGTGACTAGCGAACAAATTCGATTTCGAAGCGATGTAACCGTTGAACTTGTGAAAGCCGCAGCCTCAGATGCAGATGTGATCTGGGCGGCTCGAGTTTCAACCAAAGGTGAGCAATCATTAGATGATGTAGCAACTGACCCCGAGCGTTCACGCGGCCTTATCGACTATCTGATGCGAGATCGCCACGGTAGTCCGTTTGAACATTCCACTATGACTTTCTTCGTTCAAGCTCCTATCTTCATGTGGCGCGAACATTTCCGTCACCGAATCGCTTCATACAATGAAGAAAGCGGTCGCTACAAAGTTCTTGAACCTGTTTTCTACACCCCGGCTCCTGAACGGCGCTTGGTGCAAGTTGGAAAAGCCGGGGCATATGATTTTGTTGAAGGTACAAAAGAGCAATTCGACATTGTTACAGCTGAAACAAAAAGAGCTTGCGAAACTGCCTACGAGGCTTACCAAAAAATGTTAGATGCAGGCGTTGCGCGAGAAGTGGCACGAATTGTTTTGCCGCTAACGATTTATTCAAGTGCCTACGTAACAATGAACGCCCGTGCAATGATGAATTTCTTGTCACTTCGCACCAAGAGTGAAGACAGCAAATTCCCATCCTTCCCGCAACGCGAAATTGAAATGGTGGGCGAGAAGTATGAAGCTGAATGGGCAAAACTCATGCCGCTGACTCATGCTGCATTTGTTAAAAACGGTCGAGTAGCACCTTAAGAGGTATTTATGTCTCCAGTGTCAACAAAGGAAATGCCATTTGGCACCATGTTAACTGCCATGGTTACTCCTTTTAAAGAAAATTTGGAGATTGACTTTGATCAGGCTGCGGCACTTGCTGTCGACTTAGTGAAGCTTGGCAACGATGGCATTGTTGTGAACGGTACAACAGGTGAAGCTCCAACAACGGCACCAGAAGAAAAAGCTCAATTAGTTAAAGTGGTTCGCGAAGCGGTGGGCGATTCAATTCATGTGGTTGCAGGTGTTGGAAATAATGACACTGCAGATTCTGTACAGCATGCAAAGGATGCACAGAAAGCTGGTGCAAATGGTTTGCTCGTCGTATGCCCTTACTACAACAAGCCGCCGCAAGAAGGTGTAGTTGCACATTTCCGAGCAGTTGCTGATGCAACTGATTTAGGTGTGATGACATACGACATTCCAGGTCGTGCTGGAATTCAGATTACAACTGAATCCTTAATTCAATTGGCAGAACATCCGCGCATCGTCGCAAACAAAGATGCAAAAGCCGACCCATTTGCAGCGCAACAGGTTATGCATGCAACCGGTTTACCTTTCTACTCCGGCGACGATGGATTAAACCTCGCGCTTTTGTCAGTTGGTGCAGTTGGTTTTGTAAGCGTTACAGGCCATTTGGTTGCTGACAGATTTCAAGCAATGGCTGCCGCATTCCGCGCCGGGGATGTCGAGAAGGCAAAAGAAATTAATTTTTCAATGGTGCCAATAACTACCGGAATTATGACTCGGGTAGGCGGAGCAATTATGACCAAAGCCGCATTGGATTTACTCGGCCGTCCTGGCGGTGGCCCGCTACGTTTACCGCTAGTCGCTGCTAATCAATCAGTTAGAGAACAGCTCAAACTTGACTTACGTGCGGGTGGATTTCAACTGTGATTTTGTCGCACGC
>JBEBBT010000041.1:0-7214 GCA_041158245.1 Actinomycetota bacterium
GAATTTCACCCGCTTGTTCATATTCCGGGGTCTGCGGTGGATGCGACTGGCAACATGTTGATTTCAAGCATCAACAAGAATTGAAAACGGACATATTAAAAGAGCAACTAATTCGGCTTGGAAAATTAAATCCAGACAATTCTTTAATTCTAGGTTTGTCAGTAAATCCCTTGCCTGGGGATTCAAACGGTTTGGGATACCGCTCAAGAATTGAATATGCCACAGATGCTAGAGGCCGATTGGGCTTTCGAAAACATTCATCTAATGATGTCGTTGCTGTTAATTCGTGTGCAGTGGCTCGCCCTGAAATTACTGGAGACGGATTTACCAACGTACCTTGGGCAGCTAATTCTGAAATCAGAGTTGTCGTAAGCTCTACGGGCGAAGTTGTGAAAATTGCTGACAAAGACGAAGCTGAATATCGAGTGACTGAAAAGGTTCTGGATTTCACTTATCAATTAAACGCAAAGAGTTTTTGGCAAGCGCACTCGCTAGCGCCTCAAGTTTTTATTGAGACCGCACTCGACATGTTGAACTTGCAACTCGGTGAGCATGTTTGTGACTTCTATGCCGGGAGTGGACTGTTTACCCTTCCATTCTCTAAAGCAGTTGGTGCAGGTGGACGCGTTGAGAGCGTTGAATCAGATCTAAAAGCAGTATCAAGTTTGAAGCGGAATACAAGAAATTTATCGAACGTCCATTTGTACGGTATGGGTTTAGAAAAGTGGTTTAGCGCATCGAAAATCAAGAAAGTGGATTCGGTCCTGTTAGACCCGCCACGCACAGGGGCCGGGGCTTCGATAGTGAAATCGATAACAAAACTCAAGCCTGCAAAGGTTTTATATGTTGCTTGTGATCCCGCCGCGCTCGGTCGCGATGTGGCATATTTCGCAGAAAATGGCTACGAACTTACACAGATTCGTGCCTGGGATGCGTTTGGGCAGACCCAACATCTCGAAACATTTGCCCTTTTTACTCAGAGTAAGATTCGCGAGGATTAGAACTTTTAGTTTGGAGTAAAAATGGGACACCCGAATTCGTTCAACGCAAAGCTTAAGTTGGCGGTCGGAAATAACGAGTTTGAATACTTTGACATCAGCCAGGTGCCTGGTTCAAAGACTCTCCCTTACACTCATAAAGTTCTACTTGAAAATCTGCTCCGATGTGAAGATGGCGCAAATATCACTAAGGCGCAAATTGCGGCATTGGGAAATTGGGACGCCGCGAGTGAACCTTCTGAAGAAATCCAATTCACCCCAGCGCGCGTAATTATGCAAGATTTCACCGGGGTTCCTTGCGTGGTGGATCTCGCCACCATGCGCGAAGCTGTTAAAGAACTTGGTGGAGACCCGCAGCGCATTAATCCACTTGCTCCAGCTGAATTGGTCATCGATCACTCAGTTATTTCAGACAATTTTGGCGCCAAAGATTCTTTCGACCTCAACGTCGCATTGGAATATCAGCGAAATCACGAACGATATGTTTTTCTACGTTGGGGTCAAACAGCATTTAGTGAATTTAAGGTCGTGCCACCAGGAACGGGCATTGTTCATCAAGTAAATATTGAACATTTGGCACGAACAATCATGGTCCGCAATGGAGTTGCGTATCCAGATACAGTTGTTGGCACCGATTCGCACACCACGATGGTTAACGGTTTGGGCGTCCTGGGCTGGGGTGTTGGTGGAATTGAAGCTGAAGCAGCCATGCTTGGGCAACCTGTCTCAATGCTTATTCCAAGAGTTGTTGGTTTTAAATTGATCGGTCAGTTGCCTGCAGGTGCAACAGCGACTGACTTGGTTCTAACAATTACACAATTGCTTCGTAAACATGGCGTAGTTGGCAAGTTTGTAGAGTTCTACGGTGAAGGTGTTGCAAGTGTTCCATTAGCGAACCGGGCAACTATTGGAAATATGTCTCCAGAATATGGCTCGACCGCAGCCATCTTCCCAATTGATGAAGAAACCTTGCGTTACCTAGAACTAACTGGACGCAGCCAAGATGAATTGAACTTAATTGAGACTTACGCACGTAAGCAAGGATTGTGGCACGATCCAAAATCAAGTGATTATGTTGAGCCTAAATACAGCGAGTATCTAGAACTTGATTTAGCCAGCATTGTGCCTTCAATTGCAGGTCCAAAACGTCCACAAGATCGGGTAGAACTTTCAAAGTCTAAATCTGAGTTTGCATCAGCCGTCAGCGGTTACACAAATGGTGCAGCAGATAAAAAGGTTGCAATCACGCTTTCAAACGGGAAATCAACTGAGCTAAATCATGGGCACGTTGTGATTGCTTCAATCACATCCTGTACAAATACTTCAAATCCATCAGTGATGCTTGGAGCTGGTTTACTAGCAAAAAATGCAGTTGAAAAAGGTTTAACTTCAAAGCCTTGGGTCAAAACTACATTGGCACCTGGCTCACAAGTTGTCACTGATTACTACAACAAATCAGGCTTGACTCCCTACCTAGAACAGTTAGGTTTTAATTTGGTTGGTTATGGATGCGTAACTTGCATCGGTAATAGCGGACCTTTGCCTGAAGAGATTTTACAAGCTGTAAACAAAGAAGATTTAACAGTTGTTTCAGTTCTAAGTGGAAATCGCAACTTTGAAGGCCGCATCAATCCAGATGTAAAGATGAATTACTTAGCCTCACCACCACTTGTCATTGCATACGCGCTCGCTGGAACCATGAATTTCGATTTTGAAAATGACTCACTAGGCAATGACAAAGACGGAAATCCGGTTTTCTTGCGTGACATTTGGCCATCTCCTGCAGATGTCCAAGCCACAATTGAAAGTGCGATAGACAGAAATATGTTTGCTGATCGCTACGCACACGTATTTGAAGGCGACTCTCGTTGGCAAGGGCTTCCTGTTCCAACAGGTGACACATTTGAATGGGATCCAAAATCAACTTACGTTCGCAAGCCGCCATATTTTGAGGGAATGCCAAAACAACCAAAACCAGTAACCGACTTTTCAAATGCACGCGTACTTGCATTGCTCGGTGACTCCGTGACAACAGACCATATTTCTCCGGCTGGTTCTATCAAAGCTGGCACACCAGCAGCGCAGTATTTGGACGCAAATGGAGTTGCCAAAGCCGACTACAACTCGTACGGCTCGCGGCGCGGAAACCACGAGGTGATGATTCGTGGAACATTTGCAAATATCCGCTTGAAGAACCAGTTGCTCAATGGAATTGAAGGTGGTTACACCCGAGATTTCACAAAACCAGATGCGCCGCAATCGTTTATCTACGACGCTTCAATTAATTACCAGAGTGCAGGCATACCGCTAGTAATCCTTGCAGGCAAGGAATATGGCTCAGGCTCGTCTCGTGACTGGGCAGCTAAAGGAACCGCACTCTTGGGAGTGAAGGTTGTGATTGCAGAATCGTACGAACGCATTCATAGATCTAACTTGATTGGAATGGGTGTACTGCCTTTGCAATTCCCAGCCGGACAAAATGCAGCATCACTTGGACTAGATGGCACCGAAACCTTTGATTTCAGCGGTGTTGTGGAACTTAATAATGGAAATACTCCAAAAACAGTTTCAGTCACGGCCACAAAATCAGATGGAACGGCTATCAAGTTCGAAGCCGTAGTTCGAATTGACACTCCGGGTGAGGCGGATTACTACCGCCATGGTGGCATTTTGCAATATGTATTGCGAAGCTTGCTTTAAGTAAATAACAATTGGTGAAAGTCTGAAATAAGTAGTTCAGTTTGCCATTGCCTAACTTTTTGCAAACTCAACCATTCTTCTAACTCAGTTTTTCCACTAATTGTTTCATAACCGCTCCAACAAAGTTGTCGCACCACCTCTGGAGAAATGATTATTTCTGGAGCAACCTCAAGGGATTCAGAAATTTCAAGCACCTTCGGGCGGATTTTGGTAAATCTAGCATGTGCCTCAGGATTTTTCTCCTCCCAAGCTTTAGTTGGGGGAATGGAGTTAATTCCGCTATTTGTTTTTGGCAGATCAGAATCTTTTAAGGATAAGGCTGATTGCCTCACATCCCACCAATGATCAGCCAATGATTTGTGACTACGATTTCGCAAACTTTCCAAAAGATAAACATCTCGGGCACTTTTCAACTCAAGCTTCGCAATATCGATAATAGCTAAGTCGGGTAAAACCTTGCTAACGGATTTATCTCGTTCCTTTGCAATACGGTCTCTTTCGATCCAGAGTTCTCTAACTATTGCTAGTTGACGAGGGTCTCTGACTTTATGAATTCCGCTGGTTTTGCGCCATGGTTCGGGCAAAGCTGGATTTGGTTTCCAATTAACTAAATGTGCAAAGTCTTGTTCTGCCCAGTGCAAACGTTTTTTGTCTTTTAGATCTTCAACCAAAATTTCGCGTAGTTCAATAAGTTTTTCTACATCGAGCGCCGCATAAACCAACCATGGCTCTGGCAGTGGGCGAGTTGACCAATCTGCAGCAGAATGTTCTTTAGCCAATGAAAGGTTCATTTCTGATTCGAGTAAGGCTTGCAAGCCAACCCTTTGCCGTCCAAGTAAGCGTCCAGCATGCTCGGTATCAAATAATTTTGATGGAATGAGTGAGAGTTCAGCTAAGCACGCCAAGTCCTGGGTAGCCGCATGCAAAATCCATTCGATATCGGATAAGGATTTAGAAAGTTCTGAAAAATTAGATATTGCAAGTGGGTCGATTAAAAAAGTTCCAGAGTTTTGCCTTCGAATTTGAATGAGATATGCCCGCGCACTGTATCTGAAACTACTTGCCCGTTCGGCATCGATTGCTATGGGACCGGTGCCTTTCGCTAAAGAAACACAGGCACTTAGAAGTTCTTCGTCAGAGTCAATGATTTTGGGAAGACCATCAGCTGGAAAAATAAGTGGTTCAAAAATATTTTCAGAATCTAATTTTGTATCTTGAGTCATATTACTTTTTTAACGAAATAGCGGACACACCTTCAGGAAGTGGTTCAAGGCCAGCCGCACTTGTCATCAAATCTACCCAGGCAAGTGCATGTTCTGTAAAGGCTTCATCAGCAGGCACGGTCCAAGAAACTCTGATTTCAACCTGACCTTCGGGTTGCCGCATTGATAAATCACCAAAACTTTGGGAACCAGATCTTGAAACAGTTCCGCTTAACGCAAGTGGGTTAATGGCTCTTCCTTTAAAGGCGTCTTCAACCCAAGACCAACCCACTTCAAGCAACATTGGATCAGTGACTAATTCGGTTTCGAGATCCGCGCTAACAAACCCAACTAAACGCAGATTGCCATCCCATGTATCTTGAAAAAGTGGTTCAAACAACACAACTAATCGGCCATTTCCTACCTCTTCACCGTTTACATCTACATCGGCAACAATGGCAGCGGTATGCGTAGCTAGTCGGGCTGGAGCGGCAGTGTGGTCTAATTTAACTTCGGGTCGAGTGTTTCTGTTTTCAAGTAAGGCTTTGATTTGGGAGTTAATTTCAACCCAAGCAACAGTTTCTGAACCGACATTTTTCACCGTTCAACAATAATTAAAGAAACTCATTTTTTGGCAGTGGCTCGCCGTTCGATAAGTATCCTCCGCCTATGACTTTAGCCTTAGCACTTCTTGGAAGTTTGATGTGGGGAGTGGCCGATTTTCTCGGAGGTTTAATTTCTAAGACTTACAAGGTTGCATACGTATTAGTTATCTCTCAGGCCTTTGGATTGTTGACGATGGTCATTTATTTCCTCGTCTCGAATGACCAATGGGATTGGCGCGCTGCCACGATGGCATCACTCGCAAGTTTTTCGGGCTTCTTTGGGATGATGAGTTTTTATAAAGCCCTTGCAACTGGAACTATGGGAATTGTTTCTCCGATTGCTTCATTGGGTGCAATCGTTCCAGTGGCAGTTGGGCTTGCAACAGGCGAACAACCATCGAGCATTCAATTCTTAGGAATTCTTTTCGCTTTAATTGGAGTCGCGCTTGCTAGTGGACCAGAATTAAGCGGAGCAGCAGATCCAAAACCAGTTCTACTTGCAATTGGCGCAGCTGTTGGATTTGGAACTTGCTTCATTTTTCTTAAAGAGGGTGGTGCCTATTCGGTATCCACGACCATGATTTTGATGCGTGTGCAGTCAGTATTAATTGCATTAGTGATGGTTTGGAAAGCGAAATCAGCTGTCAAAGTAAAGCCGGCACACCTAGGTCTTCTGGTTGTTGTGGGAGCCTTTGATGTGATGGCAAATGTCGCTTTCACAATTGCTTCACAGGATGATTTGCTCGCTTTGGTTTCAGTCCTCTCTTCTTTGTACCCGGTCGTTACCGTAGTTATGGCTTGGGTCATTCTCAAAGAGAGGCTAATGACAATTCAGTATTTTGGTGTGGTGTTTGCACTTTTTGGTGTTTGCCAAATTGCGCTTGGTTAATAATTAATCGAATTTTCGAACCAAGCAAATTGCGTTGATGCAATACCGATCATCAGTGGGGAAGCCAAAACCTTCTCCGTGAAAAACGTGCCCCAGGTGACTATCACAACTTCCGCATTTAACTTCTACCCGCAAATAGCCTTTGCTGTTGTCATCTTCAAGAATCAGATTTGCGTTGTCATTGGGCTTCCAAAAAGCTGGCCATCCGCAACGGGCGTCAAATTGATCTGTTGCATCAAATAATCTGGCTCCGCATGATCTGCATGTGTAATAACCAGCAGCCGGTTTCTTTTCGTAATCCACAGAGAACGGAGCCTGAGTTCCGGCGTCACGGAGTACAAAGTATTCGCCAATAGACAACAATTCTTCCCAAGTCTTTAGTTTTCCAACGTGATAAAAGTCAAATCCTTCTTCGCTAAGAATAAGGTCTTTTTCATTCGAAGAAAGAAAATCTTCAATGGGCGCAGAATCTCCATTGGTTCCAGAAATTGGGCTAATGGTCAAAACAAATTGATCAATCAAATTAGATTCGATCAGGCCAGAGATTAAGTTCGGACCACCTTCGCAATTTATTCGGATTATTCCAAGCTCGTTGAGTTTTTCAACGGCCTTAGGCCAGTCGATTTCTGAGATCCCGCTTCGGATGATTCGCGAATTATTAATTGCAGGAAAAGCATCTTCAGTGGAAACCACATAATCAGAAATTTCTAGCAATTTCTGCAATTTTGTTTCATCTTTGGTTGTGGTTATTAAAAGCGGGTTTGGCTTCAAATTGTTTAATTTTCGCCAAGTCGATATTTCATCATCGCAAACGACTTGT
>JBEBBT010000042.1:0-4145 GCA_041158245.1 Actinomycetota bacterium
CAAAATAATCTTTAAATCTTAAATTCTTTTCGATAGCCTAAATAAACTCGATCTGTTTGCATTCCAACAGATGCATACAACTTCATAGCACCTGTTGGGTTTGAAGAATCCCCATGCAACAAGGTGCCTTTCATCCCACGTAACATATCTCGCGAAAACATTTCTAAAAGTAGTGCGCGCGCTATACCTTTTCCACGGTGCTCGCGCAAAACCCCTATGGATGCAACGTAACCAAAATTTTCATCTTCAAAACGTTTATTACCCATGATGTAGCCGATTAATTCGCCGTTGAATCTGACCAATCGCCAAGTGGAACTATCGTTCATAGGCTCTTCGTACCACTTTTTCCAATTTTCAAAACTTGTAGGATTAAAATCGTAGTAGTCAGCGAATGCTGCTTTTTGCACTTCATGAACTTCTTTCAGATTTGCATCAGATTCTTCATATTTAGTGATTTCATATCCAGAAGGAAATATTGGCGCTGGCAGCTCGCCATCAAAAACTATCTTCATTCGCCAATAAGTTCGATGGTAGGCATATTCAGCTTTTTCAATTCCAGCCAACAAACCCAAATCGTTTTCGTAAACTCCAGTCTTTATGGGTGCGTCGCTTAATGAGTATTCCTGCATAAGTTCAGTTACATAAATCTCCATTTGCTTAATTAGCTCCATTGAGATTTCGGTACTTACATCTGGTCCAATACTTGGAGAGATAAAAATGTCGTAAAAGACTCCTCGGTTATCTTTAAGTTCATCAAAAATGTTGATAAATCCAACAACACGACGATCCAGCTCAATTACGGCAGTTCCGGCTGCGCCATGAGTTGAGTGACTAAAAAGATCTGCCTCTAGTTCTATTTCTGTTGTGGTGGTTTCTCCACAGCAAGCCACATCTACATCGCGAACAACTTGGGTGCAAGCTTTAATGTCTTCACGTTCAGGAGTTCTAGCAATGAATCCGGCAGGTAAGTTAGTGAGGCGTTCGGCAAAGGAAATGGACATTGGATTAACTTAATTTATGTATATCGAGAGGTTATCACCACATCATCTGCGCTGTCCCATGGTTATGGCACACTCCCGCCGTGCCTAAACCATTAATTGCGACCGATTTAGATGGAACCCTCTTAACAACCGGATCCAAAGCACCTCATCCAGATGCTATTGAGGCTGTCCATCAAGCAATAGCAGCAGGGATTCCAGTAGTTTTTGCTACCGGTAGATCCCCAATCGACATTTTGCCAATTGCGCAGATGGTTGGCCATCATTGGTTTGCGGTTTGCAATGATGGGAGCTCGTTAGTTGATTTAGAAACTAAAAATGTGCTTCGCACACATCCAATGTCGGCTGACCTTCTCAAGTCAGTTGTTTCAAAACTTCGCCAAAAATTTCCGGGAGTTAAATTCCTGTTAGATCGAGTAGAAGTTGGCCCGATTAGTGATTCTTACAACATCGTAGCTGAAAATGGTTTTGAAGCACCCTGGGCATGGGCACTCGATGGTGCCCGATTCGTTGAAGATATTGTTGAAGAATTTGAAATCGATGGAATCGTAAAACTTAGTGTTTTTATTGATGCTGATGGCATGCAAGACACGACTTTTAAAGCTGTAAAAAACCTTTTACCTGAAGTCACTTGTGTTCGAATTCATTCAGACAAGACTTTTATAGACATATGCAACAAAGGAATTTCCAAAGCAACTGGGGTGGCGGAAATCGCTGAAATGCATGGAATTGATCAGGCGGACGTATTTGCAGTAGGAGATTTGTTCAACGATATCGAGATGTTGGATTGGGCGGGAGTTTCATTTGCGGTTGAAAATGCCCACCCGCACGTTCATGACGTTGCAGATTCAATTGTTCCTTCAAATGACGAAGGTGGTGTGGCAAAAGTTATCCAAGCTGCGCTTGAACACCTTCGCCGTCCTTAAATTTTGGAACTTAGGAAATCCACGACATTCTGAACTGACCAACCTTTTGGATGTAATTTGATTAGTTCGCGCGGGCCAGCTAGGTCGCTTCCAAAAGTGACCAAAACTGGTTCTTCATAGCCATCTGGTCGAATCTGACCCATTCCAACTGTTGAAAGCAAGCCATTGCAGAGGCATTTACGGCCAACGGTTTCAGTTAGATCGCCACCTTTATCTAAGAATGCATCAACTGGCTCTGCAGCACAGCGATATCCAAGTGTGTTTGGTTCGCGCTCGAATGGTTCGCGTAAATAACCTAGATCGCATAGGCGCGGTCGAGCTTCGTAAACATCTTGATTTGCAATAGTGTTTTGAACCGCTGCAACTTTGAAAGGGAAACCTGTTGGTGAGGCCTGTGCATCAGTCTTTACTTTAAATTCCGGTTCGAGCAAGTCTTCTAACAATTCATCTTTTAGATTTCGCAAAATCCCAGATTCATCCGAAGCGGCGAATAGGGAACCAACCTGGACGCCACATGCACCAAGTTCTTTTGCTTCCAGCATTTTTTCAGGTAGGGAATAACCGCCAGCCATCCAAAAAGGAAGTTCAACCGCGCGAAGTTTTTCAAAATCTACTTCGTCACGCGGGCCATAAATTGGTTCACCTTCGGCGTTGTATTCAACTTTTCCGCGAGGCGGTGCGTTGTGACCACCAGCGTCTGGTCGTTCTACAACAAAACCGTCAGGTTTAGTCGCAGGATTTTTTGCCAAGTGCATTGCAAGAACATGGGTAGTGATAATTGCAATAAAGAATGGGCGCTTTAGCGGCGCTGGCAAAATTGGTCCTAGTGAATTTGGATCAAAAGTCATTTTGTAATTAAGAGTTGAACCCGCGACATCAATATCAAGTGATGCTTCTTCATTGTTCTTAAATTTTTCTAAAACTCCTGGAATTTCTGCTGGGATACCTGCTCCCATCAAAACCGCATCCACATTTGCAAGCATTGCGCCATACAAAGTTCCAAGTGTTGAAAGTTGAATTTTTTCTAGAAGATTAATGCCAACCAAACCATCGTGACCTTCTTTAGCCAACCAGACTTCAACGAAAGCTGAAACCGCTAGCAATTCCCAGGTCTTTTTTGCAGGGGAGAGCGAAAGTTTTGTAGCGGGGCGATAAGTTGGTTTATCTGCACGACCATTTTCACGATAAAAAGTTTTGAAAATGTTTTGCGCCATTTCCTGATTTGGAAATGCAGCAAGTGCGCGACGAATATCACCAGAAGGATCACCGTTTTGAAGACGCCTTGCCAAGACCACATCAAGCGCGGTTCCGGAAACCACACCCATCTCACCAGTTTTGGCCACCGCTTTTGCTAGCTCATATGAAGAAACTGCAACGCCCATTCCACCTTGAATAATTCGAGGAGTCCGTCCACTAATAGGTGAAACTAATTTTGGGGTGGTAGCAAAAGTCATAGGCGGGATATTACATAGAAACCTACGCAACCGTAGGTTAGTAAGCGTGGCAATTTCACTCACAAAATTGCATAAAAACGCTTGATTTTGCAAGCACTAGGTGTTTTTTAAATAGCAAAAACCCCGCCAGTTTTCGACGGGGTTTTGCTTTAAGCCAAATGGCTTAGATGTCGTAGTAGAGCTCGAACTCTGCTGGATGTGGACGCAAGCGAACGTAATCAACTTCATTCTTGCGCTTGTATTCAACCCAGGTCTCGATTAGATCTGGAGTGAAAACGCCACCAGCAAGCAAGTACTCGTGGTCTGCTTCAAGTGCATCTAGAACTTCACTCAATGAACCTGGCACCTGTGGGATCGCTGCTGCTTCCTCTGGTGGAAGTTCGTATAGATCTTTATCAACTGGAAGTGGTGGTTCGATCTTGTTCTTTATGCCGTCAAGACCTGCCATCAACATTGCAGCGAATGCAAGGTATGGATTTGCAGATGGATCTGGAACGCGGAATTCGATGCGCTTTGCCTTCGGATTGCTTCCAGTGACCGGAATACGAATGCATGCTGAACGGTTACGAGCTGAGTAAACCAAGTTCACTGGAGCTTCGTAGCCAGGAACCAAACGATGGAATGAGTTAACAGTTGGGTTGGTGAATGCCAAAAGTGATGGCGCGTGATGGAGAAGACCACCAATGTACCAACGTGCTAAATCTGAAAGTCCGCCGTAACCAGCTTCGTCGAAGAACAACGGCTTGCCATCTTTCCAAAGCGACTGG
>JBEBBT010000043.1:0-12706 GCA_041158245.1 Actinomycetota bacterium
AAATATGCTTGAAGTGGGATTTCAACCTGAACATTCTTTGGAACATAAATAAACGAACCACCTGACCAAACAGCTGTATTTAGAGCAGCGAATTTGTTGTCGCCAACCGGAATTACGGTTCCAAAATATTCTTTGAAAAGTTCTTCGTGTTCCTTCAATGCGGTGTCAGTATCTACGAAAATTACGCCTTGCTCTTCGAGGTCAGCTCGAATTGCGTGGTATACAACTTCGGATTCATATTGAGCTGCCACTCCTGCAACCAACCGCTGTTTTTCAGCGTCTGGAATGCCCAAACGGTCATAGGTGTTTTTGATGTCTTCTGGGAGTTCTTCCCATGAAGTCGCTTGTTTTTCAGTCGAACGAACGAAGTATTTGATGTTGTCAAAATCAATACCTGAAAGATCGCTTCCCCAGTTTGGCAACGGTTTTTTACCAAAAAGTTCAAGACCCTTTAGGCGTAATTCACGCATCCACTGCGGTTCGTTTTTCTTCGAGCTGATGTCAAGAACTACATCCTCATTAAGACCTCGTTTTGCATTTGCACCGGCGTCGTCTTTATCTCGCCAGCCGAATTCGTAATTGCCAATGCCTTCAAGTTCGTCAACTGATGAACTCATGCGCTTCTCCTAGGGGTTTGGTTAGGGATGTTGGTGGTGCAGATTGAAGAACCAGTTGCAATTGTTGACAGCCTGGTTACGTGAACTCCAAGGCTTTTGCCAATTAGTTCAGTTTCTACTTCGCAAAACTCTGGAAACTCGCTAGCAACATGACTGATTGGACAGTTGTGCTGACAAAGTTGTTGTGCGTTTGGAAATGGTGATGGTCGAACACTTGCGCTGTAACCCTGGTCGCTCAATTCTTGGACCAGGTGGTCTAAATCTGTTATTGGCTTATTGAGACTTTCGAAGACACTTGTGATTCTAGATCTTGCAAAGTCCTTAACAGCATCCTTGCCGAAATTTTCATCGATATATCGAAGTGCACTTACTGCTATTTCGTCGTAAGGCGCTTCAAAAAACTCTCTACCTGATTGTGTAAGTGCAAAAATCTTTGCGGGTCTTCCTCGGCCACGAGCCGAATCACCTTTGGGGCCAAAAGGTGCCTCATCATGCGATGTTACAAATCCAGCAGCCTCAAGCGCGTCTAGGTGCTTTCGCATGGCTGTTGGTGTCATATTCAAGTTGTCAGCAAGCGTTGTGGCACTAGACGGCCCAGATTCGAGTAGCAACTTTGCTACTCTGGCTGATGCTTCACTCCTGATTTTCACAACTGAATTGTTGCGTATTTCCTTTCAAATCGCACATCGAAACGCAAAAAGTAGGATTGACCCGTGCTTACAGCCTCAAAACTCCAGGTCAAACGGGGTTTTAAGACGGTCGTCAGCGATTTGAATCTCGACATTCAGCCTCGAGAGAGTCTCGGGCTTGTGGGTCCGAATGGAGCCGGAAAGACCTCCCTCTTACTAGCGATTCTCGGAGTCATCCCATCTAATGGAGTGATCGAGAGGACATTCACTAGCTTTGAGCTCGGTGTGGTTTGGCAAGACCGTTGTCTTCCTCTCAATGTAAGCGTGACGAGCTGGCTGACTTATTTATCAGGCATCTTCAATCAACCACTGGACCTCGAATTACTTGAACGATTCAACATTAGAAATGATTCCAAGCTCATTAGAACGATGTCCGGCGGTGAAGCGCAAAAGTTGGCAATTGTTTCTGCATTTTTTCATAAACCTAAAATGTTGATTCTCGATGAACCCACAGTCGGACTTGATTTGCATTCTCGCCGAGAATTCTTAGATCTGTGCCGGGAAAGAATTGCTAGTGGTGCGTCAATTTTGATCACCTCACACATACCTTCCGACATTTCATCAATATCTACCCGAATCACTAATCTCACGAATACAAATCATGAAACAGGTTTGCTGTTTTCAACTTCTCGAGCACTCACAAAAGAAGAATTGGAAGATTTAGCACGAATATTGGAAATCTCCCACATTCATGAGACGTCCAGCGGCTACTTCATCCAAACAGATAAAGACGTATTTGCATTAATCGGAAACTATTCGGTTGGCCAAAACTTCTCGATCACGAGCTTTTCGAGTTTATGATGAAAAAACACGTTGCTCTAAATCACGCTTTCTATGAGCTGAGAAATATTCTGCGCAACCCAGAACAACTGTTACTAATCATAGGAACCCCAACAGCACTTCTGGTGGTTTTTCGAGATCAAAGTTACATATTTTCACTAACTTTAGCGTCCTGCGCTCTTGCAAGTAGCTTTACGTCTGTAGCGATAAATACCGCTTTCGCAAAACGCTATGGAACTTTGAAATACATATCAGTTACACCAGTAGGTATAAAAGGTTTAGCAATCGGCCAGACGCTTGTGGGATGTCTACTTTTAGTTTTTCAAATCCCTTATGTGTCGATTCTCGCATTGGCACTAGGCATCGAAATCTCACTTCCTTTGAATGCTGTTATTGCAATTCCATTCTTAGTTGCAATTTTCACGCTTTTAGCCTTTAATTTTGCAAGCCTTATGTCCGCCGAAAAAGTACTAGCTTTCGCAAACATTACATTTCTAGCCATCCTCGCTTCAGGGTTCAAATTTGTGGGCAGCAATTACAGTTTTTTGCACCCTGTATCTGGCATCACATTTAAAGCAGGAATTTCTTGGGAATATCCATTAACCTTATTTGTCTATACAGGACTGATGAGTTTTGCGTTGCGTAAATTCTTCAAATGGATTGATTAGGAAGTCATGTTTTCAAATTCTCGATCTGTGCTCCGAATTCTAAAAATGAATCTTTTTGTTCAAGGTGCGATCATTGTCACCGGCGCAATAGTTCGAATTACCAAGAGTGGTTTAGGTTGCCCAACCTGGCCACAATGCGTAGGCGACTCAATAGTTCCACTTTCGACACAGTCAGAGTCATGGCATAAATACGTTGAATTCGGAAACAGATTATTGACCTTCGTTCTCCTAATTGTGGCCGCCTTAGTGGTTATTGCAGTTTGGAGAAACAGTCGAAACGTAAAATTACGAGCACTCGCTTTCACCCCAATTCTTGGGACCGTGTTTCAAGCCATTCTTGGAGGCATAACCGTTCTGACTGGTCTTCATCCAACAACCGTTGCTGCTCATTTTCTTGTATCAATTGTGATTGTGGCTCTTTCCCACTCATTATTGCGAAATTATGCGGATGAAGGGAAATCTAAAGTTTATGAAACTACTCCAAACTTTTTGGTCGCAGTAGCTTTTATTTCAATAGTGCTTGGGACTCTAGTGACTGGATCTGGGCCACATTCAGGAGACAAAAACGCAAGTTCGCGATTTGAATTCGATATGGCCACAATCTCAAATGTGCATGCAAAATCTATTTGGATTTATTGCGCACTTTTCGGCTATCTCGCATTTAGAAGATACAAAATATCTTCGAATAAGGCTAAGAAAAGTTTTGGGCTTTTAGCGGCGATAGTTATGGGTCAAGGTTTTCTCGGCTACTTTCAATACTTCAATGGAGTCCCCGAAGTTTTAGTGTTCCTTCACATCATCGGTTCAGTGATTTTTTGGATAGCTAATTTGAGATTGAGATCAGACCTAGCTCAGAATCAGAGCGTCTAGACCCACCGCAAAAAAGATAATTGAAAGATAAGTGATTGAGCCGTGAAACAATTTCATGGCAGATTTATCTGTTTCCGATTGATTTAGTTTCTCTTCGCTTATTAGACGCCTCAGATCATGAGCGCTTTTTAGGAACCAGAGGCCACTCACGATTGCAAGGGTTGCGTAAATCCAACTAAGTGACAAAATCAAAGTGAAGGACGTAGCAACCATCACGTACGAGTAAATCAGGATTTGTTTCGACACTTCTGCATCATCGGCCACAACCGGGAGCATTGGCACACTGGCAGCCTCATACTCATCTCGAAATCTCATCGACAGCGGCCAGTAGTGCGGTGGTGTCCAAAAGAAAACAACTAAAAAGAGTGCTATCGGTTCCCAACTCAAAGAATCAGTTACCGCACTCCAGCCGATAAGAACTGGGAAACAACCAGCAATTCCACCCCACACAATATTTTGCGCTGTTCGCCGCTTTAGTAGCAAGGTGTAAACCCCAACGTAAAAGATAATCGCGAGAGCGGCTAAAGCTGCTGCAAGCCCATTCGTGGTGATTCGTAACATGATGATTGAGATTGCAGATAAGACAAGTCCGAAAATAAGAGTTGTCTTTTGCGAAATGCGTCCTTGTGCTGTTGCGCGCTTGGACGTACGAGCCATCAATATATCGATGTCAAAATCAAGATAGCAATTTAGAACGTTTGCTCCAGCAGCTGCAAAAGAACCACCAATAAAAGTTGCAACCGCAACTGAAATTTCAGGCCATCCCTTTGCTGCGAAAATCATTGTTGGAATTGTGGTAACTAAAAGCAATTCAATAATTCTAGGTTTTGTTAGAGCAATAAAGTCACTGATTGTGGCCTTATCGGTCTGCACAAATTCTCCTAAAGTTTTGGCTACTACCTAAGAATAAGCGAGTGGCATTCATCTGACCCAACGGAGCCTTTAGTAAACTCAGGGGCAATCAGTTAGGACCATAAATGACCGCTTTCACCTGGAATTCATTAGACGACAAAGCCGTAGCCATGACGCGTGCGCTAGCCGCAGATGCTGTTCAAAAAGTTGGCAACGGCCACCCAGGCACTGCGATGTCACTAGCTCCTTGCGCATATTTACTTTTCCAAAAGCATCTACGTCACGACCCTAAAGATCCAAAATGGGCCGGTCGTGATCGATTCGTATTATCAGTTGGCCACAGCAGCCTCACCCTTTACCTTCAGTTGTTTTTAAGTGGCTATCCGATGTCTCTCGATGACCTGAAAAGTTTCAGAACGGCTCATAGCCAGACCCCTGCGCATCCTGAATATGGACATACTCCAGGGGTTGAAACCACTACTGGTCCATTAGGACAAGGAATCGCTAATGCGGTTGGTCTAGCGATGTCAGCCAAGTACCAAAAGGCGCAGATTGATTCCAAGGCATACGGTGACTTAGTTGACCCAACTATTTACTGCCTCGCAGGTGATGGTTGTATTCAGGAAGGTGTCAGCGCCGAAGCTTCGTCGCTCGCTGGACACCTTGGATTAGACAATTTGATTTTGATTTATGACGACAACAAAATTTCGATTGATGGTGCAACTGATCTATCTTTCACTGAAAATGTAGCTGAGCGATACAAGGCATATGGCTGGAACGTTCTTGAAGTTTCTAAGAAATCAAATGGCGATATAGATGTCGATGCCCTCGATTCGGCCATTTCAGCAGCCAAGAGGCGTAACGGAAAGCCGACATTAATCAAGATGGAATCAACGATTGCTTGGCCAGCACCCAAACTGCAAAACACAGCTAAGTCACACGGATCTGCGCTAGGTAAAGAAGAAGTCGCAGCAACAAAATTAGTACTTGGACTAAACCCTGATGAAGATTTTCAAATCGATGATGCTGCCCTCCTAAAGGCTAGGGAGGTTGCAAATCGCGGAGCTTTGATTAACCAGGAATGGCAAGTCAAAGTGGCGGAATGGCAAAAGAACGAATCTGACTCTTATGCTCGATTCCAAAATTTCCAGACCTCTTTAAATTTGGAATCAATTGAAACTGCACTTCCAACCTGGGAAATTGGAAAGAAAATCGCAACTCGAATCGCTTCCGGAAATGTATTAAACGCCTTAGTTCCGGTCACATCGCATTTATTAGGTGGCTCAGCGGATTTGAGTGGAAGCAACGGCACTCTCATCGAAAATTCAAAGAGTTTCAGCGCTGAAAACTATGCAGGTCGCAATATCCACTTTGGAATTCGTGAACATGCTATGGGAGCTATCTTGAATGGTTTCGCACTTTATGGGCTGCGACCTTACGGAGGCACTTTCCTTGTATTTAGCGACTACATGCGTGGTGCAGTCAGACTCTCCGCCTTGATGAATTTGCCAGTTACTTACGTATGGACCCACGATTCGATTGGGCTAGGTGAAGATGGTCCAACACATCAACCAATTGAACATCTCTCTGCACTTCGACTAATGCCAAATTTTGCAGTTGTGAGACCTGCGGATGCGAATGAAACTGCGGCTGCTTGGTTTGAAATTCTGAAAAGGGAATGCCCAGCTGGCTTGGCATTAAGCCGGCAAGATCTTCCTGTAGTTGTAGACAACAGAACTGCTTTGAATGGTGTCGCTAAAGGTGGATATCTCGTTAAAGAAAATCAAAACCCGCAGGCAATCCTGATTGCAACTGGTTCTGAAGTTTCATTGGCTTTGCAGGCATGTGAGATTCTTGAACAAGACGGCATCAAAGTGAATGTTGTGTCGATGCCATGTACCTCTTGGTTCGATGAACAATCTAAAGATTACCGAAGCCAAGTATTACCAAAAGAAATACCTGCAATTGCGATAGAAGCAGGTGCCACAGGACTTTGGTACAAGTACACAGGTCACAATGGCCGGGTCATTGGAATTGATCAATTTGGTGCATCTGCTGCACCAGATGTTCTGGCTAAAGAACTTGGATTGACGGTTGAGGCAATTGTCTCTGCAGTCAAAGAGTTAGTTTAAAAACTACTCGCCCATTTCATCTTTGAGAGTAGCTAGCGCCTTGTGCAAAATGATTGCACTTTCAGATTCGCTACGACGTTCTTTGACGTAAGCCAAGTGAGTCTTGTATGGCTCATTCTTTGGAGCAATCGGCGGATTTTCTTTGTCTTTACCAGCTGGCAAGCCGCATTTTGGGCAATCCCAAGAATCTGGAATTGATTCTTGCTCCACGTCGAACGCGAACGCAACGCGTGATTCGTGTCCATCTGCACACCAGTAAGAAACTCGAATTTTTTGAATGGATTGTCCGCGCTCGGACTCACCTAATGGACCTGCTCCAACGCGACTACCGCGAATTGCTGCACCACTTGCCATGATTTTTCCTTAAGCTAACAGAAGTCCGGTTGCGACAATGAGCCCAACCCAAAGAATTGCAAGAATCAAAGTAATTCGATTCAAGTTTCGCTCGGCCACACTTGATCCACCCATGGTTGAAGAAATACCTCCACCAAACATGTCAGATAGACCGCCACCGCGACCTTTGTGTAGTAAAACTAGAACAATCAACAAAACGCTGACCAAAATTAGGGCGATTTCTAGTGCCAATAGCATGAGCGAACCTTACCTTCTGTTACTGAAATATCTTCAATTAAGCGGCTGGATGGAGGCGGAAACGGGCAATTGCAACAAATTCATCTGCGTCGAGGCTAGCTCCGCCAATGAGAGCGCCGTCAACATCAGTTTGAGCCATGATTGAGGCGATATTGCTGGCTTTTACTGAACCGCCGTAGAGAACTCGTACTTTTTCAGCAGCAGTATCTCCATGGGTTTTCGCCACCCATTGTCTTATAGCGCCGCAAACTTCTTGGGCATCTTCTGGTGTTGCCACTTCGCCGGTACCAATAGCCCAGACTGGTTCATAAGCTATAACTAGTTCTGAAACTTGGTCTGCGCTCAAACCACTCAGGCTACCTTCGGTCTGAGCCAATGTGTATTCCACATGAGTTCCAGCCTTGCGAATTTCAAGCGCTTCGCCGACACAAACAATTGGAGTCAATCCGTGTTTGATTGCAGCCTTAGTTTTTGCGTTTACTAATTCATCAGATTCACCGTGATACTGACGACGTTCACTGTGACCAATCACGGCGTATTTGCAACCTAGCTTGGCGAGCATCACGCCACTGATCTCACCAGTGAATGCTCCAGCATCATGAGCACTTATGTCTTGAGCGCCGTATTGAATTTTCAAAGCATCGCCATCAACCAAAGTTTGAACACTGCGGATGTCTGTGAACGGTGGAATGACTGCAACATCTACCGAATCAAAGTCTTCATTGTTTAGAGAGAAGGCCAATTTTTGCACCAAGCCAATAGCTTCAAGATGATTTAGATTCATCTTCCAGTTACCAGCCATAAGTGGTTTGCGTGAAATCATTAGTCCTCCAGAACCGCGATTCCTGGAAGGGTTTTGCCTTCAAGGAATTCAAGTGAAGCCCCACCTCCAGTTGAGATGTGGGTGAATTTATTTTCATCTAGTCCAAGAACTCGAACTGCAGCAGCACTGTCGCCGCCACCAACAACAGTCATTGCAGATGAATCAGTCATAGCGGTTGCGACAGCTTTGGTGCCAGACGCAAACGCTTCCATTTCAAAAACTCCCATTGGGCCGTTCCATACAACTGTTTTTGACTCAGCAATTGCTTTTGCAAAAATCTTTGAAGATTCCGGACCAATATCAAGCCCCATCCAACCAGACTCAATCTCTGACGCAGAAACAATCTTGTGGTTTGCATCAGCTGCAAAAGCGTCCGCGACGACTATGTCGGTTGGTAATAGAACTTTCACATTTCTATCCTGAGCAGTTTTCAAGAATCCTTTAACAGTTTCTAGTTGATCTACTTCCAAAAGTGAATTACCAACTTCAAAACCTTGGGCTTTTAGAAATGTGAAGCACATTCCACCGCCCACAATTAAGGTATCAACTTTCGTGAGCAGATGGCTGATTACACCAAGCTTGTCCGAAACTTTAGAGCCGCCAAGAACGACGGTGTAAGGGCGATCTGGATCATCTAAGACTTTCTTGAAAACCTTTGTTTCTGCTTCGACTAGCAGACCAGCAGCGTGCGGCAAGATTTTTGCGATATCTGAAACCGATGCTTGTTCGCGGTGTACAACCCCAAAACCATCACTTACAAAAACTTCTGCAAATTCGGCCAGTTCTGCTGCTAGCTGTTCACGTTCGGCAGCAACCTTCGAGGTTTCTCTTGCGTCAAAACGAACGTTTTCTAGCAATAAAACTTGTCCGAGTTTCAAAGAAGTCGCTTTAGCACTTGCATCTGGTCCTGTGACATCTGTTGCATACAAGACATCTGCCGTAAGCAATTCAGAAAGCCGCTTTGCAACTGGTTCTAAAGTGAACTCTGGTGAAGGTTCACCTTTAGGCCGGCCAAGGTGCGCTGCCAAAATGACACTTGCGCCACCTTCTAACAATTTTTCAATAGTTGGAAGTGCGGCACGAATGCGGCCGTCGTCAGATATTTCTCGAGGTTCAACGCCTTTCTTAAATGGAACGTTGAAATCAACGCGAACTAATACCCGACGACCTGCCACATCCAAGTCGCTCAAAGAGCGGATGGTCACAGTGATTTGCCTACAAAGCCGACCAAATCAACGAGGCGGTTTGAGTAACCCCACTCATTGTCGTACCAAGACACAACTTTGACGGTGTCGCCATTTACATAAGTCAAACCTGCATCGAAAATGCTAGATGCTGGTGATGTGACGATGTCTGAAGAAACAATTGGGTCTTCTGTGTATTCCAAAATACCCTTCAAAGAACCTTCTGCAGCCTTCTTAATTGCTGCATTTACTTCTTCTTTGGTTACTTCACGACCAAGTTGTACTGTCAGGTCTGTTGCTGAACCTGTTGGAACTGGAACGCGCATTGCATAACCATCTAGCTTGCCTTTTAGTTGTGGCAGCACCAATGAAATAGCCTTTGCAGCACCTGTTGTGGTTGGAATCATGTTGATTGCAGCTGCACGAGCGCGACGAAGATCTTTGTGTGGGAAGTCAAGAATTACTTGATCATTTGTGTAGGCGTGAATTGTTGTCATCATGCCTTTAACAATTCCAAACTCTTCATCCAAAACTTTTGCGAATGGAGCCAAGCAGTTTGTGGTGCATGAAGCGTTTGAGATCACGTGATGTGATGCTGCGTCATACTTATCGTGGTTTACACCCATCACGATTGTGATGTCTTCGCCCTTAGCAGGAGCAGAGATGATTACCTTCTTAGCTCCAGCTTTGATGTGCGCAGCAGCTTTATCCGCGTCGGTGAAGTGACCAGTTGATTCAATGACAATGTCCGCACCCAGGGCAGCCCAAGGAAGATTTGCGGGATCGCGATCTGCAACAACTTTGAATGATTTGTTTCCAACTTTGATGCTGTCACCTGAAACAGAAACTTCTTGATTTAGACGACCCAAGATGCTGTCATACTTCAACAAATGAGCCAATGTGTTGATGTCAGTTAGGTCGTTAATTCCAACTACTTCAACATCTGCGCCCTGAGCTAGCAATGCGCGATAAAAATTACGTCCGATACGGCCAAAGCCATTGATACCGACCTTAACGGTCACGTCAGTCTCCTTATAAAGCTAAGTCACAAATGTGACGAAGTGAGTGAGCGGCCAAGGTCGACATTGACAGGCCCGAACAAGGCAAAGTCTACCTATTGGCCAATTCAATTCTGCTCGGCTCTCTGATTTAACGGGCTGGGTCAAAAGCCCCAAAAATCACTCTGAATCGAGTAAATCTGGGGTAA
Source organism: Actinomycetota bacterium (assembly GCA_041158245.1). Taxonomy (GTDB): domain Bacteria; phylum Actinomycetota; class Actinomycetes; order S36-B12; family UBA5976; genus JAFMIT01. The sequence goes on from JBEBBT010000043.1 coordinate 10,414, forward strand.
CAGCCTGCTCAGTGTCTGGAATTCCGAGTTCCGAAGCCCGTTTGTCGGCCATGGCCAAAAGTCTGCGAATTCGACCCGCTATGGCATCTTTGGTCATAGGCGGAACCGCTAATGCACCAAGTTCTTCAAGACTAGCCTGACCGTGCTCGACCCGAAGTTTGCCCGCTTCCAAAAGGTGATCTGGGATATCTGTACCAAGAATTTCTAGGGCACGTTGGACCCTTGCGCCAGCAGCCACCGCCGCTCTGGCACTTCTTCGCATATTCGCATCATCGAAATTGGCTAATCTGTTTGCAGTAGCTCGAACCTCACGACGAATCCGGCGCTCTTCCCAATTCATCACACTGTCGTGCGCACCAATCCGAGTTAAAAGCGCGCTGATTGCATCGCCATCACGCACAACAACCCGATCAACACCCCTAACTTCCCTAGCCTTTGCAACAATTTCCATGCGTCTTGCAGCCCCAACAAGAGCAAGAGCAGCTTCACCACCAGGACAGGTAATTTCTAATGCGCCACTACGGCCAGGTTCTGTCAATGAGCCATGAGCTAAAAATGCGCCACGCCAAGCCGCTTCAGCATCACAAAGTCCTCCACTGACGATAGATGGAGCAAGTCCTCGAATCGGACGTCCATTGCCATCTAGTAATCCAACTTGTTTAGCCAATCGATCAGCATTTTGAGTAACCCGAACTATGTAGCGGCTACCTTTTCTGATTCCTGATGGCTGCATTACCGAAAGCTCAGATTCTTGACCAAAAAGATCAAGTAAATTTTGACGCAGTCTGCGCGCAACTGAAGCAGTATCGAGTTCAGCTTCAACAACCAGATTTCCGGCAACAATATGAATGCTGCCACCAAATCTAAGCAAAGCGCTTACCTCTGCTTTTCGACAGCAAGCTTTTGCAAATGGAAGATGAGCGAGTTCGTCTTTGAGTGCGGAAGTCATTGCCATAACTACCCCTTCTGCTTATTGGATAACTCTAGATATGAATGGATGGCGTTAGCTAAGTGGGTCGGATTATGAACTGCTTCGTTGTTTACATCCGCCAAGTCCGCTGTTAGAACTTGGGCTGAAATCATTAAGGCAGCTTTTTCAAATTCTTGACTTGTGTTTTTCTTGTCAACTATAACTAAATCAAATTTAAGGTTAGGAGACATCTCGTGCAAAACTTCAATGTGCTTTGCAGGGGTGAAAGATTTTGTTTCGTCTGTTTGACTGACAAGATTTGTGATCAGAATTTTTCTTGCTTTTGATTTAATTAAAGAATTTTCTAGATCTGAAAGTAGTAGATGATTCACCACACTCGTGTACCACGAACCAGGCCCCATGATGATTACATCCGCTTCTTCAATAGCCTTTAAAACTTCAGGACAAGCTTGAGAATTCTGTTGTTCAAATCGTAGATTTTTAATTAAACCTGGAGCCGTTGCTACAGCCACCTGCCCCCTAACGGTGAGCAATTCACCATTTTGCGCTACTACATCTGCAACCACATCAAGCGGTTGCAGACTTAAAGGCAAAACTCTTCCTTGCGCTTCAAGCAAATCACAAATTGCATCGAGACCTGCGACGATATCGTGATTCTTTTGCCATAAAGAGGTGATGAGAAGATTTCCAACCGCGTGCCCGCTTAGTTGCCCTTGACCTTCGAACCTATGCTGTAAAACATCAGCCCATAAACGACCGCGTTCAGAATCACTACAAAGCGCGATCAAAGCCATCCGTAAGTCACCGGGTGGAATAACGTCAAATTCGGCTCTGAGCCGGCCGCTACTGCCACCATTGTCAGACACACCAACAACTGCAGTTAAATTCGAAGTCAAAGTTTTCAATGCTTTCAGTGATGCCGCTAGACCATGACCTCCACCAAGAGCAACAATTCTTAAGGCACTGCTATCAAAACTCATTCGCGCCCTTTGTCGCGGTGAGATACGTAACATTCAACGCCTTCTTTTACAAATCTTGCTGCCATATTCTCGGCGATGGAAACACTTCGATGCTGTCCGCCGGTGCATCCAATAGCAACAGTTAGAAAACGCTTACCTTCTGAAAGATATCCGTCAGTTACATTTCTTAAGAGTTTTGAAAAATCAGATAGAAAGGTTGCCGCCGCTGGTTGATTCATAACGTACTCATCAACCTCAGGATCAGTCCCAGTTTTGTGTCGAAGATTTTCTTGCCAAAATGGATTTGGCAGGAACCGCACATCAGCCACAAAATCAGCATCGATTGGCAATCCGTATTTAAATCCGAAAGAAACTATATTTACCCGAAGTTTGACATCGTCAA
>JBEBBT010000044.1:0-2532 GCA_041158245.1 Actinomycetota bacterium
ATAACTCGTACGACATCTTGACTTTGGTTAATTGCTTGGACGTAGATGGACGCGATACAAAAACAAAAGCTGAGCGCGACAGCGACAAAGCAAAGCTAGAGGCGGCAGATCCATTCGCAACCAAGTTCTACAAGCTCTACGACTTTGAACCATCCGTTGAAGCCGAACCAGGTTGCTACTGGTCATGGCGCGCATATGAAGACGACAAAATTCCAGACCCACCAAAGAAGCCAGCACCATACACAAACACCAGTGGCTCAGAATTTTTGGTCATCGGTTCACGTGGCGATACTGCGACTCCATTTGAATGGTCTGAAGGTGTTGCTGCTGATCTCAAATCGCCATTGGTGGTTTATGAAGGATCTGGACACGCACAGTTATTCGGTGGCGTGAAATGTCTAGATGATTTAGCAGTCGATTACTTAATCAATGGAACTGTTCCGCCAGCCGGAACCACCTGCGCAGCTGAATAACAATTAGTTGTGGCAAGTTAGAAAGGGAAGCTGACTTTTGTCAGCACCTCACTGATTTGCCACAACTTTTTTGCGTCTTCTAAATTCTTTGCCGGCTCAGCAGCGTTCACAAGTTTTGGATATCCACGCCATTCGCCATATCCATCTGGCCCAATGTATGCGCCTCCAGGAACTGTTAATTCTGTGGCTGCGAATAATTGTGGAAGTGCACCCATCTTTGCGTCCTGCGCAATTACGCTTTCAACACTGCGAGAAATCTTGCGAATCAAGTTTGGTGCTGACGGTGCAACACTTAATGAAAGGTTTGTTGCGCTATAGCCAGGGTGAGCAGCAATTGATTTAAAGTTTTTGATTTTTGCTGCATCTGCTCGTCTTTGAAGTTCGAAAGCAAAAAGAAGATTCGCCAACTTGCTTTGTGCGTATGCTCCCCAAGCCGAGTATTTCTTTTCACTCATCAGATCATCCCACTGCATTTGCCCAGCTTTAATCTGACTCATCTTGTGTGCGTTTGAAGAAACTGTGACTACACGCGGATTTTCACTTTTCATAAGTCCAGACCAAAGATTTGCCGTCAATGCAAAATGGCCTAAATGATTTGTACCAAGTTGTAATTCAAATCCATCAGCAGTGTGACTCTTCGGCGGCGCCATTACACCTGCGTTATTAATCAGTACATCAATTGGCGATGTTGATAGGTGAGCTGAAAAATCTCGGATATTTGCAAGTGATGCGAGATCTAGTTCACGTACATCAATTTCAACCGCACCATGATTTTGCGCAATGAACTCACGTGCCGCTTTACCTTTTGAAATATCTCGACAAGCCAATGTCACCGTTGCACCACGAGTAGCAAGCACACGAACAGTTTCGAGCCCAAGCCCGGAATTTCCACCGGTGACCACAAAGTGACGGCCACGGATATCCGGGATATCGGACTCAGTCCAGTAGATCCGGCTCATTGCATTTTTATGGGAATCACTCATAGCGCTACCTTGGCAGAGGTGGCTCGAACCTGCGATTTCGGGCATCGCTCACGCTCGGCTATCCTTCGCGCGCTGCTTTGAGGAACACACAAAGCACGCGCCCCCTTAGCTCAGTAGGCAGAGCGTCTCCATGGTAAGGAGAAGGTCTGCGGTTCGATTCCGCAAGGGGGCTCGGATTCAGAAGTTCACACTTTTGTATTCGGGGCGGGGTAGCTCAGCCTGGTAGAGCAAACGGCTCATAATCGTTGTGTCGCCGGTTCAAGTCCGGCCTCCGCTACGTCTCGGATTAAGTTCCGAGCAAACATGTTTCGCAAAACGCGAGATGTGTCCTAACAACAAGGCTAGGAGTCGCACTATGGCTAAAAAAGGTACAGATATCCGTCCGAAGATCACACTCGCCTGTGGCGACTGCAAAGGACGCAACTACATCACGCGTAAGAACCGTCGTAATGATCCAGACCGCATTGAGTTGAACAAGTTCTGCCCAACTTGCGGTAAGCACACGGTTCATAAAGAAACTCGTTGATCTCGAAGTTTTACGCAAAGATTCTGGCCAGCACCGACGGGTGTTGGCCAGAACTTTTTTATGCACTCAATTGAGAGAATATCTACATGCAGCGAATTTATATTTTCGGAAGTTCAGGTTCCGGGAAAACTACGCTCGCTAAATCTTTAGCCGATAAATTTGGGCTAACAAGAATTGAATTAGATTCCATTCACCACCAATCGGGTTGGACTGCGATTGAAGTTTCAGAGTTTCGCGCCCAAGTTCAAGCATTAGTTGCGGGTGATCGCTGGGTTATCGACGGCAATTATTCGGTGGTGCGGGATTTAGTTTTGCAACGTTGCGACACAATTATTTGTCTAGATTATTCGCGAAGCTTTGTGATGCGCAGGTTGATTAAGCGAACGTTTTCTCGAATCTGGAATCGCACCGAACTTTGGAATGGCAACCGCGAAAAGTTTTGGTTTCTATTCAGCACTAATAAAGAAAAGAATCTTTTGCTGTGGGCTTGGACCACCCACAAGCGTCGGCATCAGCAGATTCTTGAATTCATGAGTGATGAAAAACTTGG
>JBEBBT010000045.1:0-2898 GCA_041158245.1 Actinomycetota bacterium
CTTGCAATAAGCCAATTGTAATCAAGAAGACTCCACCAATTTTTGAAATCACATCGCCACGGCGATAGATAAGTGAACGAAGTTTTGCTGACTTGTCCATGGATAAACCAGAAAGAATGAAAGGCAACCCCAAACCGAGGCAGTATCCAAATGAAAGAATTGCTCCACGTACCGCACTGGACTCTTGAAAAGCCAAAGTTTGTACCGCAGCAAGTGCTGGACCGATGCAAGGAGTCCAACCAATTCCGAAAAGCACACCAAGCATTGGTGCACCTAGCAACCCACCGGTCGTACGCATCTTCGGACGTATGGTTGGGGAGAAAGGAAAACGCCCGTAGAAAACAAAACCTAAAAAGATTGTGAGTATTCCGAGTATTCGCGAGATTAACTCTTCGTTTGCAGAAAGTTGGTTACCTAATCCACCAAAAAGTGCTCCATATGAAACAAAAACCAAGCTAAAGCCGAGAACAAAAAGTAGTGATCCCAACAAAACTTTTCCGCGACTAACTGAAAAGCCTGCCGCAAAGGAAAGGTATCCAGGCACAAGTGGCAATACGCAAGGAGACAAAAATGAAATTACACCTGCGATAAATGCAAAGGGAAAAGCAGTAACAACAAACCCGGAAAAGATTTGATCTACAAAGAAATCTCTCATTCTGCCGAGACTTTCTCAATTAATTCTGACAAAGATGCGACTGTGACGGCACCTGAAATACGTGCTGCTACCCGACCTGATTTATCTAAAATAACTGTTGTAGGGATGGCATTTGCCGGCAATGAGCCTTTAAAGCCAATCAAGATTGAGTCATCAATAACCGTTGGATAAGGAATCTTGAAGCGACGTTCAAAGGCCTCCGCGTTAGCTGGATTATCTCTGGTCAAGATTCCAATAAATGCAACATCGGTGTACTTGTTGGCTAAGGCGACAAGTGTTGGTGCTTCGGCGCGACATGGAGAGCACCAAGAAGCCCAAACATTTACAACCGCGACTCTATCTTTTTCATAGGTGTAATTCTTCCCCGACAAGGTCATACCGGTAATTGCGGGTGCAATTTTTCGATCCGAACTCTTGATGAAAGTTGTTGATCCATCACCAGAGACAAAGCTTTCTTCGGCGCTTGAGCTGCCTCCACCACCGCATGCAGTTAATGCAAATGCAAGAACAATAAATGCGATGAACTTTTTCATTACTTCTTCTCTGGTAACAGGTGACGTGCAGGCTCTGAATAAGTAAGACCTGAAATCATTCCTTCATCATCAAAGTGAACACTGGTAACTGAGGCTAAAGTACATTCACGCTTCCGAGGATCATGAAGCAAACGACGATTCTCGATTGCACTTCGCAAAATCCAAATTGGTAATTGGTGAGAGACACAAATTGCATCCTTGCCATTTGCAGCATCTCGGGCCGCAAAGATTGCAGCAAGCATTCGATTAATCTGCTCATCGTATGGTTCGCCCCAAGAAGGCTTCCATGGATTCCATAAGTGCTTCCAAGCAGCGGGATGTCGTAGAACTCCATCGCCAACACCAAATGGCTTTCCTTCAAAAATATTTGCTGCCTCAATCAGGCGTTCATCAGTTGTGATGGCGATGTTGTGAGCTGCCGCAATTGGAGCAGCGGTCTCTTGCGCACGTTGTAGGGGTGAGACGTGAAGTGCACCAAGATCTAATGATTTAGACCATTCGCCAATTGTCTTTGCCATCTCTTGCCCACGCTCAGACAATCTCCAACCAGGCTGACGCCCATACAAAATCTTCTCTGGATTATGGACTTCTCCGTGGCGAACTACATGCACTGTTGAACTCATTGGGAAAGCATAAAGCGTCCCTCATGCACTTCTCTCGCTAAGGTAGTGACATGGCACTCACGAGCAAACGGGCTGCCTTCTTTGATGTCGATAACACGCTTATTCGAGGCTCGGTAATTTACTTCTTGGGCCGAGGTATGTATCAGCGTGGTTACTTCACTAAGAAGGATATTTCTCGATTTGTTTTAGCCAACCTGAGATTTCGCTTAACGGGAAAAGAGAACACCGAAGAGATCCAAAGATTTCAGGATGCCGCAACCGACTTTATCGGTGGTCACAATGTTAAAGATATTGAAGCGATCGCCCAAGAGATTTATGACGAATACGTTTCGCCAGCAATGTGGCAAGGAACAATTGATATCGCGCAAACTTTGGTAGCTGAAGGTGTTGAAGTTTATTTAGTTACTGCTGCGCCTGAAGATATGGCAGTGGTGATTGCAAATCGATTGGGCTTAACCGGTGCTCTAGGAAGCAAAGCTGAAATCAGTGACGGAACATACACGGGGCGAATGAACGGACCTTTGCTTCATGGAAAAGAAAAAGCTATCGCTGTCACGGAACTTGCACTCGAAAAAGGTTTTGACTTAAAGCAATGCTTTGCTTTTTCTGACAGCAATAATGATTTACCTCTACTTCAATGTGTTGGACATCCATCTGCAATTAATCCTGATGCCCTATTGAGTCTGAGAGCGATGGCAGAAGGTTGGCCAATTCATGACTTCCGAAAGGCACGCTTCATTGGTAAAGCGATTTCGCCATTAGTTGTTCGACTAGCCGCGCTGGGAACTTGGCTTACCCCGCGTAAGCGAAGAGGCTAATTAACAAGAACAGTAGATATGCCAGTAATGTAGGCAAGTTATGGAAATGCGCTCCTTCTCCGACTACCTACGTAGTGTTGATGATGCTGCCTTCTTGGATTTGTTTAATGCCCGCCCGGATTTAATTTCTCCAGTTCCTTCAGACATTGCATCTCTTGCTGTGCGGGCATGCTCTGCGCCAAGCCTTGCTCGTGCAATTGACTCGCTTAATCACTGGCAGTTCCAAGTATTAGAAGCTGCCGCATCAATTAATGAGCCTTTCTCTGAAA
>JBEBBT010000046.1:0-6130 GCA_041158245.1 Actinomycetota bacterium
TACACATCAACAAATTCGATTGCCGCCTACTACTCACCTTTTACTCGCTTTTGGGAATTGGCACTTGGCGGCCTTGTTGCGTGCATCCCAATCGCCTGGGCTGAAAAGACAAAACGGTTCAATGGACTGATTTCAATTGCTGCAATGTTCGTGATTGTTTACGGCGTTTTAAATCTGTCAGAGGGTTCTGCATTTCCAGGCGTGAATGCTTGGATTCCTTGTGGTGCAACAGCATTAATCATCTGGAGCGGTAGCCGACAACTTGGTAAAGGTCCGGTCCACTGGTTGTCTGGTAAAGCAATTACGTATGTTGGAGATATTTCTTATTCGCTGTATCTCTGGCATTTTCCATTGCTTCTGCTTTCAGCGCGCGTTTTTGAAGTGTCATTAGCCCAGCAAGTACTCGCGATACTAGGAACATTTATCTGCGCAATGATTTCGTATCACTATTTTGAAAATCCAATTCGACATTCTCCGAAGTTGCAAAAAGATAGATTTGCAGTTCTAGCAATTCTTCTAATTTCAATAGCTTTGGTATGGGATGCAAGTTTGATTGTCGAGTATCTGTACCTCAACAATTAATTAAAAGTCATTTTGCCTTTGGACTTAATCTTTACATTGAAAATGTCTTGCATTTCTGAAATCACATGAGTGGCCAAAACGTTCTGCCCGACCCAGGTAAAGTGAATTCCATCAGTGCCACGAATTTTCTGATTTCTACCGTTTACCTTTGCCCAATCACGATATTTACCGCGATTATCAGCCATTAAGTCCCAGGTCGGAACGAAACTTGCACCAACATTTTCAGAAACCGCTTTAGAGGATCTTTCATTCAAGACTGCCATGTAACTTGCGAAGTATGAAGATTGCATGACAGGCAAGCCCACCCACATTACATATGCACCCGAATTAATTGATTGCGTGATCATCTTTGTGGCTTCATCTTCGTATTTCGCATTCCATTTCTTAGATGCGAATTCTGCAACTGAGCCATCAATCTTCATGTTCTGATGGTCATTAGTTCCCAACATCACAATCACTAAATCTGGGTCACTTTGATTGATGAAAGGTTTGATTACCTTTGGCCAGTTGTAAAACCATGAATTGGATAGACCTGTGGAAGATTTACTGCGAATCACCAAGTCAATTGCTGGATTGGCTTCGAGCTGACGTTGCATTCCATAAGCCAAGTTATTACCCAGTGAGTCTCCAACAATCAAAATTGTGCATTTCCCCGGTGAGCTGGCATCAGATTCAGCCTGCAAATCGAAATTACAGCCTTTGGATTTCTGCGCTTTATTGATTGCGGAAAGTGCAATCACTTCTTGTGAATCAGATGTTTTGGTTGGAGTCGCCTTAGGACTTTCAGATGCTTTTGGAGCGTTCATGAGTGCTTCATTTGTTGCGGCATTAGCACTTGTGAGCACGTATCCCGCCCCAATTAAAAAGGCCAAGGCAGCACTAAGAACAAGTCTTAAGAATTTGTGGTCTTTGTTCATCGATCGCTCCTTGCCATGACTTCAGTTTAGCCTCAATTAAGGTAACTAGAGATGTCACTTTCGATTGCATTAGGCAAGACTGTAGGTGCATAGCGCTTGATCTTTTTTCCATCAGGGGAAACTAGGAACTTTGTGAAATTCCATTTGATTGCACTTCCAAAAAAGCTGCCAGTATTTTTCTTTAAGAACTTAAATATTGGGTGGGAATTTGCGCCATTGACATCAATCTTTGAAGACAGTGTGAAATCCACTCCGTAATTCAGCGAACAGAATTCCGCAATTTCTGAGTCATTTCCTGGCTCTTGATGCGCAAATTGGTCACATGGAAAACCGATGACTACTAAACCTTTATCTTTATATTTTTGATGCAATTCTTGTAAGCCGGCGTACTGTGGAGTGAGACCGCATTTGCTTGCAGTATTCACAACCAAAATCGCTTTGCCAGCGAATTGGCTCATTGTGATGGTTTCACCCTTGTTTGAGGTGAAGGAAAGCTCATAAAAGTTATTAGTCACGGTCGAAGGTTATCTCGCCAGCGAGTTCTCCGAGCATTATGTCGAATCCGTCACCGAAAAGCTTGCGAGTTGTGGCATTTAGTTCAGCCCGATATTGAATTAACTTCGCATGTCCGACTTTTGGTCCATGAAGACCTTCGCCCGGAACTGCCACACAAGATTCCAAAACCTCTGCCATACCTTCTAGCCAGTCTGCGCCACGTGAGTATTTATCCAACCAAGGGGAAATTTCATCTCTAAGAAGCGGTGCACAGTAAGAATCTGAATTGATCACATTGTGATTGTGGCGAATTTTCGATGCCGCTTCGCGGGCTGCTGCCGCTGCTTTTTTCGGTTCACCATTTCGCCAAGCTGTAGAGCATGCGCCAATTGTTTGATTGAACTCTGGAGACCAGTGCCCAGTCATGCCTAAAGTATTTCTGAAGAATTCTCGAGTTGCTTTTCGGTCATCTTCATTTGGAATTAAATCAATTAATACCGCTTCCCACGAATCAAAAGGCACATAGTTTTCGGTTGACCAAAGATAGTCACCGATAGTTCCGAGCGAAATTAAAGATGCTTCAAACAATTCCATTGGATTTGCAAGCAGACCAGCTGAATATTTATGCAAACCTTTTTCACGACCATCAATTGGTCCTATGTGCAGACGATTGGCCATTGAACCATCATTTACCGGATAGTTGTCCCAATAAAAAGGTGGGCGACGAGTACTTCGATCAAAAACCACTGCATCTGCGATGTCCAAATATCCACTGCAGATTTCACGTCCGGTCCACATCAAATCAATTTGCGGATGTAATTCATCACCCATCACATGGCAATACGGTTCAGTGCCACGACCTGCGTAATGCATTGGGCACAAAATAACGTGCGCCAGCGGAATAGCCGCTACCATTTTTGCATGAACCCGATTAGCAAAATCAGCGTGAGCTTGAGCAACATTCCCGTACCGAGCCAAATCATTTTCGTTAGTTAATGTGTCTGGAATGTCATCAAGCAGCAAACCAAAGTGGGTTGCACCAACACTGGCCATTTGCAAAAATTTATTTACAACGGCCTGCACATCTTCATCACTTGAATATGTAACTGAGAGCCCAGGAGATACACATGCTGATACATCTACAGCATTTTCATTTCCCCGGGAAATTAGTTCGGCGAGTTCACTAAGAAATTCATCACTCAAAGGATTGCGCCATTGAAATCTTTGCCATTGAGCATCTTTTGGTGCTATCAGATACAAGTTCATTCCGAAATCACCAAAAAACTCAACTCCCTTTAGACGTTGAGCTGCTTTCCATGGGTTTCCGTAAAACCCTTCAACCACACCACGCCAGCGGAAATCAGGTTTATCAGTTAGTTCAAGTGGTTCTTCCCCGCCATTTTTCAACCAATTTCGCACCGCATTTAGTGCCCATCTAACAGAATGAAGATCCGTAGCTGCGATTTTGATGTCCAAATTTGCTGAAGCAATTTTTGCACTTACTTCAAATGTTTCACGCGTCATTGCCGTTGATTTTGTAACATCAACTTTCACTTCTAAATGCTTAAAGCTTTCTGCATGGCGCTGGAAAAAGAATTCAATGATTGATTTTTGTTTTTCATTGGCTCCGCTTATCGCAATCACCAGTTCTCCTATCCAGCCTGCAGATTTATTAATCTAAAATCTTGGTCACGTCCCAAAGCATCGCGAATAAGTTGTTCGCGTACGTCGCTCGGCATCCCACCATTGCTGATAATTGCTGCGTGCATCAGAGCACCTACAACTGGTACTACAGTTAAAACTTGAGAAATGAATTTATGATTTGAATTTTCGATAATTTGATTAAAAGCGTCATCGAAAATTTGATTGTCTGCAGTGTGAAGTCCTCCAGCTCGAATGAGCGGTATCGAACCTTCAAAATTCAAATCTTCAATCAAACCAAGCACGTCATACGCGTGCTGCCTGGCAGTTGAAGCAACAATTTCGATTGCAGATTCGTCGCCTGACTGTGCTAGTTCAAAAAATATTGGAGCAAGAGATTCATCGATTCCCAGATTTTCTCGAGCCACAGCCTGGAAAAGTGAACGTGCATCTTTGTGGTTAAGTTCCTTCAAGATTCGATCAAACATTGGAGTTTTAATTCTTTGCCCGTGATGCATTTGTGCCATTAAGTCCAAAGCTGTGCTAACTATTTGTCCAGCTCCGCCACCTTCACCTAGATGCATTCCAAGAGTTTCTTTGGTGGTGTGTCCATCACTCGCCACAGTTTTGCCACCTGTGCCAGCAATCGATGCGACGCCTATTCCAGTTGGGCTACCGGCAAAAAGCACTGCGAAAGCGTCGTTTAGTACCTTTGGTACACAACCTAACCCGTTTTCAGCGATAGCTTTTGCCATCATTTCTTGGTCGCTTGGCCAATCAATTCCGGCTAATGCAAATGTTGCAAACTTAACTTCTGAGCGAGTGATTCCAGCATCGCTTAATGCTTCATCGATTGCGACAAATAGTTCTCTGACTGCTGCGGTTAATCCCACTCTTTCCCAGTTGCCGGTTCCAGCAACGCCAACCCCAACAATTTGGCCATCAGGACTCATCACCGCTGCGTGCGTTTTGGTTCCACCAGCATCAACACCAAGATAAAAGCTAGTCATCTAAGGCTCCTAGCAATCCTTTGTGTTCTTCCTTCAATCGCTTCCACACTTTTGGTGCAACCGAAAGGTCTGGTCCTAGTGGGTTTGCAATCAATGCGCGCAATGCTGCATCGCTATCTCCGTTAACAGCCGCTTGAATCGTCAGCTTTTCAAAATCTTTCACGGTGTTAACCAAAGCGTGAATATCTGGACGCATTGCAGAGGTTTTAATTGGTGTGGCACCTGTTGAATTTATGACACAAGGAATTTCCATCACAGCATCTTCAATCATGCCAGGAACTGCGCCTTGGTGTTTTGCGTTAACAATATGCACTGTGTTTGCATCACTCGCGATGTCAGCCATTAGTTCAGCGGCTGAATCTGAGTAGTAAGCACCACCGCGTTTCATAAGTTCTTCAGGTTTGTGATTTAGTTCCGGATCTTGATATTTCTTAAAGAGCTCGGCTTCTATTTCCATTACTTCACTTGCACGAGTGTTATGTTTCTTTTGGTAAGACAACCATTGCTGAGTTTCGTAGTAATAAAGTAAGTAATAGTTCGGGATCGCATCTATTGCATCGATACTTTCGGGTTGCCAAATTGGATCATCGTCACCAGGTGCTTGTTTTCCAGTCAACCCTCGAAAACCCCGAATGGCATCACGCGATAAATCTTTACCTTCAAATTTAAGCCCGCGAACCCAAGACAAGTGATTCAAACCAACGTAATCAAGTTCCAAATCTTTAAATGGCTTATCTAAAGTTTGTGAAATTTCGTTCTTTACGTTCCACGGTACGTTACAAAGACCAATCGTGTTTAATTGTGGACGTTCGGAAAGTAAAGCTTCAGTAATCATTCCCGCTGGATTGGTGAAATTTAGAAGTTGGGCACCCGGTGCATGTTTCAAAATCTCATCAGCCAACTTCAAGGCAACTGGAATCGTTCTTAGTCCTTTTGCAAAACCACCTACACCAACAGTTTCTTGGCCAACTAAATTAAATTCTCGACCTAGCATTTCATCACGATGTCTTGCTGCCTGTTGTCCAATACGAAATTGACTCACAACAAACCTTGCACCTTTTACCGCTTCGGCTTGGCTTTCAGTGGTCTCAATTTCTATTCCACCACCAGATGCAGCAACCATTCTTCGAGCAAAATCACTAACGATTGTTAAACGCTCTGGATTTATATCGCATAAAGTGATTGTTGAAATGGGTAGGCGGTCCCGGCGTAGCAAAACTCCATCTATTAGTTCAGGAGTGTAAGTAGATCCGCCTCCGATTACCGCTAATTTCATAATGCAATTTCCGCGCTTTCACGAGCTGCCGAGTAAGCATTTGACCTACGCGCAAACACAGTGTCTTGCGCAATTCTTGTACCTAATGCACTCGCTCCAAGCAAAACTGCGTTGTCGCCCAATGAAGAAACTTCGATTTTTGGTGCATACGGAACAATTCGAGAAGTAATTGCGCGTATTTCAGATAGCAGCACATCCGCTTGCCGGCC